>DATCEL010000340.1:0-3786 GCA_036510115.1 Caulobacteraceae bacterium | reverse complement strand
TCCTTGGAGTGGATGTCGTAGACGCGCCAACGGCCGCCGACAGAGGCCAGATCGAGCGTGATGGCCTCGGCCGCCGGGTCTTCGACCTCACGCCGGACTACGATCGCGGTCGCCCGCGAAAATCCTTCGGCGCGCACAGCCCTGATCTGGAAGGTCATGCCGCTATCGTCCTGGCAGTCGCACAAAGGATCGCCGTCGAGCGCGCCGACCTCGCCATTGGCCAGCCGCTCGTCTTCCTCGATCAAGGCGAGGAGGCTTGGGTGGAAGATGGTCTTGGCGGCCGCGCCGAGTGCGTCGAAGCCGTCCGAGCGATCCGCCGTCGGATAGTGAGAATAGACCCAGGCGACAAACCGCCCCGCGCCGGCGCTGTCGCTGGCGCTGGAGGAACCGGCCAACAAAACCAAAGAAAGGACCGCAACCCCGATACGTCCGGTCGCCATGTTCATCCCCAGGGTTTGCTCAACTCACCGCACCGCAAAAGCGCTGGATGCGCTGGCAGGCGTCCTCCAGCAGGGCGTTGGACGTGGCGTAGCTGATGCGAAAGAACGGCGAGAGGCCGAAGGCTTCGCCGAACACCACCGAGACGCCTTCGCTTTCCAAAAGCGCGTCGGCGAAATCGCCGTCGGTGGCCAGAACCTTGCCGGAGGGCGCGGTCTTGCCGATCAATCCGGCGCACGAGGGAAAGACGTAGAAGGCCCCCTCCGGCGTCGGACAGGAGAGGCCGCTGGTCTGATTGAGCATGGAGACCACGAGGTCGCGGCGGCCCTCGAACATGACCGCGTTCGGCTTGATGAAATCCTGGGGCCCATTCAACGCTTCGACGGCCGCCCATTGCGAGATCGAAGCGGGGTTGGACGTCGACTGGCTCATCACCTTGCGCATGGCCGCGATCAGCGGTGCCGGTCCCCCCGCGTAGCCGATCCGCCAGCCGGTCATGGCGTAGGCCTTGGAAACGCCGTTCATCGTCAGGGTGCGGTCGTAAAGCGCCGGCTCGACCTGGGCGATGGTGCGGAAGGCGAAGTCGCCGAACACCAGGTGCTCGTACATGTCGTCGGTCAGGATCCAGACGCGAGGATGCCGCAACAGCACCTCGGCCAGAGCCTTCAATTCGGCCGCGGTGTAGGCCGCGCCGGAAGGGTTCGACGGCGAGTTGAGGATTAGCCAGCGGGTGCGCTCGCCGATCGCCGCCTCGAGATCGGCGGGCTTCATCTTGAAGCCGTTCTCGGCCGTGGTGACGACAAACCTCGGCGTCCCGCCGGCCAGCAGCACCATGTCGGGGTAGCTCACCCAATAGGGCGCCGGGATCACCACTTCGTCGCCCGGCTCGAGGCTGGCCATCATGGCGTTGAAGATCACCGGCTTGCCGCCCGGCGAGACGTTGATCTGGGCCGGTGTGTAGGCGAGGCCATTCTCGCGCTTGAACTTGGCGCAGATGGCTTCCTTCAGCTCCGGAATGCCGTCGATGTCGGTGTATTTGGTCTTGCCTTCGCGGATCGCGCGGATCGCGGCTTCCTTGATGTTGTTCGGCGTGTCCAGATCGGGTTCGCCGGCGTCGAGGGAAATCACGTCGCGTCCGGCCGCGCGAAGGGCGCGCGCCTTGGTGCTGGCGGCGGAGGTGGCGGACGGCTTCACACGGCGCAGACTGGCGGACTCGACGAACATCGATCTTCGACTCATGGGGTGGCGGGAAAGCGCGGCGCTGTGTAGGCCGGAAGGGGCTTTGGCGCAATCCGCCGCTCATCGCAATGGCATGGGATATGGACCCCAAATCGGCTCCCCCCCGCACGAAATCCTGGCGGCGCGCGATCCTCGCCTTCGTGCTGTTCGGCGGTCTCGGAGTGTTGTTCCTGTTCGGCCTACCGGCGCTGGGACTCTCTGGCCCGGCCGAGACGCGGCGATGGCTCGCCCTGGCGCATGGACCCTGGGCCCTGCCGATGGTGATCGCGGCTTTCGCCGCCCTGGCTTTTCTGGGCGTGCCGCAGGTGGCGCTGATCGCCGGCGCGGTGCTGGCGTTCGGACCATGGACGGGCCTCGCCTACAGCTGGGCGGGAACCATGGTTTCGGCGATCGTCGGCTTCGCGCTCGGACGCGCGTTCGGCGCGCAACTGATCGCCGATTGGCCCGGCGCGGCGCGCTTCGCCGACCTGGTCGGCCGCAACGGTTTCATGGCCAGTCTGGTGGTCAGGCTGGCGCCGTTCGCGCCATTCGTACTGGTCAATATCGCCGGCGGTGTCACCTCGATGTCGTGGGCGGCGTTTGTCGTCGGGACAGGTATCGGCATTCTGCCGAAGATCGCGGTGATCGCCTTCGCTGGTCATTCGATCATGGCTGGCGGCGGGTGGACGTTCCTGTGGTTCGCCCTCGCGCTCGTTGTCTGGGCGCTGGCTGGCTTCGCGGCGCATCGCTGGCTTCGCCGCTGAGACGCCGGGCTACTTCTCACCGACCAGCCTGCACGCTAGCCTAACGGGCGCTCGCCGGGCGACAACAACCGTGTCCTGGAAAAAGTCGCAGTCGACGATCTTGTCCGCACCGCCGCGCCGCCTGGTGAAGACATTGATATTGACCTGCGGCCCGGTCGACGTCAGCCAGCCGAGGCGCTCGCGTCTGACCCCGGCTCCCGAAATCGAAGCCTGACCACCGCCGGCGGGAAGTCCGACGTTGACTCGCGCCAGTTCGATGAGGCCGCCCTCGTCCGAGCGTTTCACGGCGGCTTCGGAGGGGTCGCCGAAATAGCTGACCGCGACGGTGAAGCCATCCTTTAACGCCGCCAGCTTGGCCGTCGCCATGGGGGTCGGCGCGATGACGACGGTGAAGTCATAGGGACCCGCCAGAGCAGCGGAGGGGATCAGGCCGGCGACAAGGAAGAGCGCGAGCAAGCGCATGGCCGATCGGACACTGTCACGGAGAGTGCTGGCGCGCCATAGCAGGAGTGTTGGAAAAATTTGCCCAATTGTGGGGCGTTCGTCGGCAATTAGGGGCATGAGCATTGCGTGGCGGCCCCCAATGCTGTAGCCGGACACCCATGCGCGATCTCGTCCTCCTTCTCGGACTTAGCCGCCCCTGGGCGCCGACCAGGCTCGCGTAAGCTTCGCGGGCCGGGCGTTCAGGGGTTTGGATTTCGCCCCCAACGCTCCTTCCCGAGAAGAGACCCTGACAGCATGACTGCTTCCGAACCTTTCGCGGTCGCCGCGCCAGCGCCAGCCCACGTCATCGTTTTCGACACTACCATGCGCGACGGCGAACAATCGCCCGGCGCCTCCATGGCGATCGACGAAAAGCTCGAACTGGCCAAGCTCTTGGAGGACATGGGCGTCGATGTCATCGAGGCCGGCTTTCCCATTGCCTCCAACGGTGACTTCGACGCCGTCCGGCGCGTTTCAGAAATTGTCACCGAAAGCACCGTCTGCGGACTGGCGCGGGCCGCTCTGATCGACATCGATCGCTGCGCGGAGGCGATCAAGCCGGCGCGGCGGGGCCGCATCCACACCTTCCTCTCCACCAGCCCGCAGCACCGCGACCACATCCTGCGCGTCAGCCCGGAAGAAGTGGTTGATCTGGTGACCGGTTCGGTGACCTACGCCCGCAACCTCTGCGACGACGTCGAGTGGTCGGCGCAGGACGCCACCCGCACCGAGCGCGACGTTTTGCGCCGCTGCGTCGAGGCCGCGATCCGCGCCGGCGCGACCACCGTCAACATCCCCGACACCGTCGGCTATTCCTATCCCAGCGAATATGCGGAGATCTTCCGCGATCTGATCGAAACCGTGCCAGGCGCGGATCGCGTGG
>DATCEL010000339.1:0-6079 GCA_036510115.1 Caulobacteraceae bacterium | reverse complement strand
GCAAGGTGGCGGCGCTGACCGAAGTGGACTTCGGGTCGTCCGGCATGCTGGCCAGTTGTTTTACCGCGCTCGGCGATCATGAGGGCGCTCGTCGCGCCGCGCGGGTGACGCTCGAAAGAGTCGAGAAGATTGTCGCCCAAGATCGAATCAACGGCCACGCCATGGCCTATGGCGCCGACGCCCTGGCGGTGCTGGGCGAAGGCGAACGGGCGACAGAGTGGATGAATCGCGCCGTGCTTATCGACCCTGACAACTGGGTCATGCGCTACAATTTCGCCTGCGCGGTCAGCGTGCACTTGCATGACACCGAGTCGGCGCTGGAATTGCTTGGACCGGTGTTGGCCGCCGGGCGGCCGCGACTGGTGAGCGGCGCCAGAACCGATCCCGATCTCGACTCCCTCCGCGACGATCCAAGGTTCCAGGCCATGCTGGCCGCCGCGGAGGCGCGCCTGGCGGAGGCCGACGCCGGCGAACCCGTGAGCTGACGCCGCATTGCCGGCGCGCGCTGCTGACCTCAGCCGTGACTCTGCAGGGAGCGCACCTCGAGCGTCCCGTCCAGGAGCGCAATGATCGCCTGGGCCGCCGCCAGGGCCGCTGGGGCGGTGGTGTAGTAGGGAATTTTCTGCATCAGAGCCGTGCGCCGCAGAGAGAAGCTGTCCTCCAGCGACTGGCGCCCCTCGGTGGTGTTGAAGACCAATTGGACCTCGCCGTTTTTCATCGCATCGACGATGTGCGGGCGGCCTTCCAGGACCTTGCGCACGAGCGTCGCTTCCAGGCCGATCTCGGCGAGATATTGGTGCGTGCCGCCCGTGGCCAGGATGTGAAACCCACGCCCGAGCAATAGGCGGGCCGCCTCGGCGATGCGTGGCTTGTCGGCGTCCTTCACCGAGATGAACACCCCACCCGTCGCCGGCAGGATCACGCCGCCGGCCATCTGGCTTTTCGCGAACGCGCGGGCAAAGGCGGGCAGGGGGCCCTCGCCTGGTCGGCGCCAGTCCAGTCCCATGACCTCGCCGGTGGAGCGCATTTCCGGCCCAAGAACCGTATCCACACCAGGGAAGCGCGCGAACGGAAACACCGCTTCCTTGACCGCCACGTGATCGTAGCTGGCCTCGCCCAGGTTGAAGCTGGCCAAACTCTCACCGGCCATGATCTTGGCGGCGATGGCGGCCACCGGTTGGCCGATGGTCTTGGCGACGAACGGCACCGTGCGGCTGGCGCGGGGGTTGACCTCCAGGACGAAGATCCGGGGCGAGTCCGACTGCGGCTCCTCGATGGCGAATTGAACATTCATCAGACCACGGACGTTGAGCGCGTGGGCCATGGCTTCGGTCTGGCGTTTGAGTTCGGCGATGATCGCTGGACTGAGCGAAAACGGCGGCAGGGAGCAGGCGCTGTCGCCGGAATGAACCCCGGCCTCCTCGATGTGCTCGAGCACGCCAGCGACGAAGACGCTGTCGCCATCGCATAGGGCGTCGACGTCCACCTCGGTGGCCTGGGAAAGATACTGGTCGACGAGCACCGGCGCGTTGCCGGAGACGCGCACGGCCTGGCGTATGTAGCGAGCGAACTGCTCCTCGTCGCGAACGATCTCCATCGCCCGGCCGCCCAGAACGTTGGACGGACGCAGGACCACGGGAAAGCCCACCCGCCGGGCGCCAGCCAGGGCCTCCTCGGCGTTGCGGGCGATGACATTGCGCGGCTGGGCGATGCCAAGTCGGTGCAGAAGTTGCTGAAAGCGCTCGCGGTCTTCGGCCAGATCGATGGCGTCGGGCGAAGTGCCGAGGATGGGCACGCCCGCGGCTTCGAGGGCCGGCGCGAGCCCCAGCGGCGTCTGGCCGCCAAACTGGACGATGACGCCGATGAGTTCGCCGCGCGAGGCTTCAACTTCAATCAGCTCGAGCACATCTTCGGCCGTGAGCGGTTCGAAATACAGCCGGTCGGAGGTGTCGTAGTCGGTCGACACGGTCTCAGGATTGCAGTTGACCATGATCGATTCGATGCCGAGCTCGGCCAGGGCGAAAGCGGCGTGGCAACAGCAGTAGTCGAACTCAATCCCCTGTCCGATGCGGTTCGGGCCACCGCCCAGGATGATCGCCTTGCGCCGATCCGTGGGTTCGGATTCACACTGCGCGACGCCGCCCAGGGGCCCTGTCTCATAGGTCGAATACATGTATGGCGTGGCGGCGGCGAACTCCGCGGCGCACGAGTCGATGCGCTTGAACACCGGTCGCACGCCGAGCGCATGGCGCGCGCGCCGGACGTCTTCCTCGGACTGGGCGGTGAGCGCGGCGAGACGGGCGTCGCAAAAGCCCAGGGACTTCAGCCGGGTCAGCTCACGCGCGTCGGCCGGCAGACCGTGGCGGCGAATGTGGTCTTCCTCGGCGACCAAGGCTTCGATCTGGCGCAGAAACCAGGGCTCGTAGGCGCAGGCGGCGTTGACCTCCTCGACCGTCAGACCGTGACGGAAGGCCTGGGCGATGATTCGCAATCGATCGGGTGAGGGGACGCCCAGGGCGCGCACGGTCGCCGCCTGTATGCCTTCGGCCTCGTCGGCGCCGGGAATATCGATTTCGTCGAGGCCAGAAAGCCCAGTTTCGAGGCCGCGCAGGGCTTTTTGCAGGCTCTCGGCGAAGCTGCGGCCGATGGCCATCACCTCGCCAACGGACTTCATCTGGGTGTTGAGGGTCGGCTCGGCGCCCGGAAACTTCTCGAAGGCGAAGCGGGGGATCTTGGTCACCACATAGTCGAGGGTCGGCTCGAACGAGGCCGGAGTCGCCCCGGTGATGTCGTTGACCAGTTCGTCCAGGGTGTAGCCGACCGCCAGGCGCGCGGCGACCTTGGCGATGGGAAAGCCGGTGGCCTTGGAGGCCAGGGCGGAGGACCTCGAGACCCGAGGATTCATCTCGATGACCACCATCCGACCGTCGGCCGGATTGACCGCGAACTGCACGTTCGATCCGCCGGTCTCGACGCCCACCTCGCGCAGCACCGCGATCGAGGCGGCGCGCATCCGCTGGTATTCCTTGTCGGTGAGGGTGAGCGCTGGGGCGACGGTGACCGAATCGCCCGTGTGTACGCCCATGGGATCGATGTTTTCGATCGAGCAGACGATGATGCAGTTGTCCGCCACGTCGCGGATCACCTCCATCTCATATTCTTTCCAGCCGAGGACGCTTTCCTCGATCAGCACCTCGTGAGTGGGTGAAAGGTCGAGGCCGCGTTCGACGATCTCGCGGAATTCCTCGAGGTTGTAGGCGATGCCGCCGCCCGTGCCGGCGAGAGTGAAGGATGGCCGGATGATCGCCGGAAGGCCGATCTCCGTCTGCGCTTCCAACGCTTCGTCCAGGGAGCGCACGGCCCGGGATTGGGGACTCTCCAGGCCGATGGCGTCCATGGCGTCGCGGAATTTCTGGCGATCCTCGGCCTTGTCGATGACCTCGGCTCGCGCGCCGATGAGTTCGACGCTGTATTTCGCCAGGACGCCGGAACGGTCGAGGGCCAGGGCCGTGTTGAGCGCCGTCTGGCCGCCCATGGTCGGCAACAGAGCGTCCGGCCTCTCCCTGGCGATGATCGCCTCGACCATGGCCGGTGTGATCGGCTCGATGTAGGTCGCGTCGGCGACATCCGGATCGGTCATGATCGTCGCCGGGTTGGAGTTGACCAACACGATCCGATAGCCCTCGGCGCGCAGCGCCTTGCACGCCTGCACGCCCGAATAGTCGAACTCGCACGCCTGGCCGATGACGATCGGCCCCGCGCCAATGATCAGGATCGAGGCGATGTCGGTGCGTTTCGGCATCTAACCCTTTGGCGCTCGCGCGCGAAGGAACGCGCGGGCGGCGCGTTGTGGATTCTGAGTTGAAGGCTAAGGCGCGCGTGTAGCGGGCGCCCGGGCGCCGCGCAAGGGAGGGGCCCATCCCGCGGCGGGCGCGGAATGGGCGAAGTAAAACGGAGGCTCAGGCTTTGAGCTGTCCGGCGGCCATCTTGCCGTTCTTGGGGTCGCGCTCCAGTTCGTAGGTGATCTTTTGACCTTCGTTCAGACCCCCAAGACCCGACCGCTCGACGGCGGAAACATGGACAAAGATGTCCGCGCCGCCGTCGTCCGGCTGGATGAAGCCATAGCCTTTTTGGCCGTTGAACCATTTTACTGTGCCGGTCGGCATATCGATCATATCCTTGCAGGGTTTCCGGCCCCGGCGAGATCGCGGGACGGATCGAACCCGCTGAGGATCGGGGGCGGCTCTCCTGAGCGCGTGCTTGGGAAAGCGGCCGAACCCAAAACGAATTCGATGGCCGCTTCGGTAGTTGATCGCACCGCCCGTCGCAAGGCGCGGGCGGCTAGGCTTGGGTCGGGGCGCGCTCCATCAGCGCGGCGAATCGCCGGAAGAGGTGCAGGGCGTCGCCGGGTCCCGGTGACGCCTCGGGGTGATGCTGGACCGAGAATACCGGTCGGCCCTCCAGCGCCAGGCCGGCGTTGCTGCCGTCGAACAGCGAGACATGGGTTTCGGCGAGGCCCGGCGGCAGGCTTTCGCGCGCCACGGTGAAGCCGTGGTTCATCGACACGATCTCCACCTGACCGGTGGCGAGGTCCTTGACCGGATGATTGGCCCCGTGATGGCCCTGATCCATCTTTTGGGTCGTCGCCCCCATGGCCAGAGCGAGGAGCTGGTGGCCGAGGCAGATGCCGAAAACCGGGACGCCGCTCTCCACCAGTTCGCGCACCACCGGCGTCGCATAGAGGGCCGTGGCCGCCGGATCGCCCGGCCCGTTGGAGAGGACGACGCCGTCAGGCGCGCGCGCCAGGATCTCCGCGGCGCTGGCCGTGGCCGGGGCCACTGTCACTCGGGCGCCAATCGAGACTAGGCAGCGCAGGATGTTGCGCTTGACGCCATAGTCGATGACGATCACGTGCCGGCCGCCGACGCCGTGTCCGTGACCGTGTGGCCAGCTCCAGCCGCCTTCGCCCCAGGAAAATGCCTCGTCCACCGAGGCGTCCTTGGCGAGGTCGAGGCCCACCAGTCCGCTCCAGTCCCGGGCGTGGTCGATCATGGCGTCGATGTCGAAGCGGCCCTGGGGATGGTGGGCGACAACGCCCAGCGGCATCCCGCGTTCGCGGACGTGTCGGGTCAGCGACCGGGTGTCGATACCGCTGAGAGCGACCACGCCGCGTCGGGCGAGCCATCCATCAAAATCCCCGCCCGACCGCCAGTTCGCCGCTGTCGTTGGGGGCTCGCGGAAGATGGCCCCCCGCGCGGCCGTCGCCGCTCCGCCTGCGATTTGTTCCACGTCCTCGTCGTTGGTTCCGACATTGCCGACATGGGGAAAGGTGAAGAGGACGATCTGATCCATGTAGGAGGGGTCGGTGAGAATCTCCTGATAGCCGGTCATGGCGGTGTTGAAGCACACTTCGCCCAACGCCTCGCCCACCACGCCATGACCCTTCCCGGGAAGAATCGTTCCATCGGCCAGGGCGAGCAGGCCTGTGACGCCAGCGGGGAGCTCAGGGCGCAATCGGTGGGATCCTCGAAGATGGGGCTGGGGCGGGGTAGCGAGCGGCGCCGACCACGTCAACGCGATTTACCGGTGAGGCGGCTCGTATAGAATGAGACGATGCTGGAGCTTCGCCCCAATTGCGAATGTTGCGATCGCGACCTGCCGGCGGACCGGTCCGGCGCGTGGATCTGCACTTTCGAATGCACCTTCTGCATGGACTGCGCCCGGGATCGATTCGGAGAGCTCTGCCCCAATTGCGGCGGTGAACTCCTCGCCAGACCCGCTCGCCCGGCCACGGCGTTGGCGCGTTTCCCCGCTTCCTCGAAGCGGGTGACCAAGGCGCACGCCGGCTGCGCGCCACCGGTCGGCTGAGGTTGAGATCGACGTCCGATTCCCGCCAGACGGGGCTTGGCGGGCGCGCCATATTGGACTCATGTCGTACGCCGTTTCAGGACTGCCGCTCGCTCCGTTCCAGCCACTCTTTGGGCTTTCTGAGCCGGAGCTGCGCGCGCTCGGCGCCGTGCGGGTCACGGCGGCGACCGATGGCGCATACCCCTGCAGGGTGAGTCTGGAGGACGCCTCG
>DATCEL010000338.1:0-7161 GCA_036510115.1 Caulobacteraceae bacterium | reverse complement strand
CATCCGGACGATCCGGCGCGGGCGCCAGAGGAGAGTCCCCTATCGGTCGCCTCCTCCGCCTTCGCCGCGTCCGTCGCAGCGGAAGGGGGGCCGCTCGGCGCCATCCTTGACGCGATCGCCCGGTGCGAGGGCGACGCCTCGGCGTGCTCGGATCCCGCCGCCAACCCGCCGCTCGGACGCGCGGCCCTGGACGCCCACGGCGCTGGTCAGGGCTGGTCCGATATCGCCGACGCCATGGCCCTGGCGGCTGCTGGCGCGCGGATGGACCTCGCGGGCCGCCTGCCGAACCCTCTCATCGCCTATGCCGATCGGGACACGGGCGCCGACCCCTCCGCGACGCTGGCCGCCCACGCCGGCTGGCGAAGCGGCGATGTCATCTTGACCTTTGACGAGGCCGACGCCCGCGCTCTCGCTCACGCGGCCATCGCCCCGGCGGCGGCGCTCGACATCTCAACTCTGGAACCGGAGGATATCGAAGCCGCCACGCGCATCCTCGTCATCGCCATGGAGATCGAAATCTCCGCCGGTTTCGTCGCTCGGCCCGCGGACGCCTACCGCCGACGAGACCAGCGACCCCTCGCGCTCACGCTCGCCGGCGTCGGCGAACGACTGGTGCGGGAGGGTTTGGCTTTCGGAGGGGAAGCTGGTCGCGAGCGCGCCGCGGCGCTCCACGCCCTGGCTGCCGGCGCGGCATTTCTGGCCTCGGCCGAACTCGCCAAAAACCTTGGTCTTTCTCGCGCATGGGCAGACCGCGAGCCGACAGTGCTCAATTGGTTGGTCAACGCCACGGTGGCGGCGACCAGGCTGCGCGATCTGTCCGCCAAGAGGGGGGCGAAACTGCTCGCGGACGCCGCGAAACTCGCCAAGAAATCAGGCCTTCGCAATGCGCAGATCACCTTCGCCTCGCTGGACCCCGAACTCAGCCTAAAGCTCGCCGGCCGCTCCCTCGGCATCGCAACCTGGGTCGGGCCAAAGCGCTTTGCCGAGACCGCCGACGGGGAGGTCCTCACCGTCCTCGATGAAGCGGCCCTGGCTGGCCTGGCGCAACTTGACCTCGATGGCGATGCCGCTCGGACTCACGCGCTGGGCGCCCGCTCCTTGACCTCTGCCCCTGGTCTCGAGCGCCTGCCTTCGCTGGGATTCACCGTCCATGAAATCGAGGCGGCGGACCAGGCCGTTGCAACCGCGGGAAGTCTTCGTCGCGCTTTCGCCCCCTCCGTGGTGGGCGCGGGCTTCGTCACCGACGTGCTGGGCGCCGGGCCGGACGCGCTCGCCGATCCGGACTTCGACACCCTTGTGTTCGCCGGCCTCACTGCGGCGGAAATCTTGGCGGCCGAAGGCTTTGTCTTCGGCGCCGCCAGCCTAGCCGACGCGCCCTTCCTCTCAGATGCGGATCGCGCCGTCTTCCTCGGGGCGGAGGAAATCGGCATGGAGGCGCGTCTGGCTATGGCCGTCGCTGTCCAGCCCTTTCTCTCCGCCCCCGCCGTCGTGGAGATGACGATGTCTCATTCCGCTTCACCAGCGGACGCTGTTCAGCTCCAAGCCGTGGCCGCCGCCGCCGAGGTTCGCGCCTTGCGACTGCGGAGGGCCTCTCGCCCTCATGATTTCGTCATCGACATTAAAGTCCCGCAGCCCGAGATCCGAACCGAGGTTCGTGACCGGGTTGTCGAACGACTGGTCGAGATCGACCGCTCGCGCCGCCGCCTCCCCGACCGACGCAAGGGCTACATCCAGAAATCCACCGTCGGCGGCCACAAAGTTTATTTGCACACCGGCGAATACGACGATGGCGAACTCGGCGAGATCTTCATCGACATGCACAAGGAAGGCGCCGCCTTTCGTTCTTTGATGAACAACTTCGCCATCGCCGTCTCGATTGGGTTGCAATACGGCGTGCCGCTGGACGAATTCGTCGAAGCCTTTGTGTTCACGAGATTCGATCCCGCTGGCCCCGTGACCGGAAACGATTCGATCCGCTCGGCGACGTCGATCATCGACTATGTGTTCCGAGAACTGGGCGTCTCCTACCTCGGTCGCACCGACCTCGCCGAAGCCGGCGAACTCGACAGAGACGGATTGAGCGGGGGCAGCAACAGCGAAGCGGAGCCCCAACCGCTGACCCGGTTCATCTCGCGTGGATTCTCGCGCGGGACCACCCCGGACAATCTCGTCTTCCTGCCAAACGCGAAGCTTGGACTCCGGGCCGCCGACGTCTGTCCCGCTTGCGGCGACACCGCCCTCGTCCGCAAGGGTCAGTCGTTGATGTGCGAAACGTGCGGCGCGCGTCAAACAAAGAACGTTGACGCCGACGGCTAGTCGCCTCTCACATTAAGAGGTTTTCACTGGCGCGCTCGGCCGCCTCGCCGCAGTAGGAAGCGTGGAGTGCTCGGGAGAAATGAACTTGGCGCGCGCCTTGGATAGCGCCCGACGCGTCGTTCTCGCCATCGCGGTGGCGAGCGCGGCCCTGCTTGCGGGCGCCGCGAGCCACGCCGCGGCGATGCAGGACTCGCCGGATATTCCACGCCTGGTTTCCTTTGGCGGCATGTGCCGTAACTGCGGTCTGGCCGGACGTCACCTGGTCGGCGCGAAGTTCGTGGACGCGAATTTCGCCGGAGCGTCGCTGGCCGGCGCCGATCTGCGTGGCGCGAACTTCGTCGACTCCACATTCACGGGCGCAGATCTCGCCAGGGCCGACGTGCGCGGCGCTTCAATGGTCGGGGGAAACTTTCTGCTCGCCAACTTTTCGGGCGCCAGGCTGGCGGGCCTCGAAGCGCGTGGGGTCGTGTTCGTGAACGCCAATTTCAGTGGCGCGCTTGCCGACGGTATCGACCTTTCTGCTTCCAACCTCACCCACGCCGACGGCCGCCAAGCGCATTTTGATGGGGGCGCCTTGGTCCACACCATCCTCGCGGCGGGCCGTTTCGACCGCGCGTCCTTCAAGCGCGCAAAGCTGGCTGGCGCCAATCTCGCGGGGGGCGACTTCACCGAGGCTGATTTCAAGGGCGCCGATCTGGCGGGGGCGGACCTCGCCGGCGCGACGTTTTCAGGCGCCAATCTCGCCGGAGCGCGGAACCTGACTCAGGGACAGTTGGACGCGTCCTGTGGAGACGCAAAGACCCGGCTGCCGACGGGGCTCAGCCAACCGCCCTGCAACGGTCGCGGCAAGCGCTAAGTCATCGTTGCGCCTGCTCTAGGGTTTGAGCGGCGATTGGATTTTGATGTGCAGTTCCTTCAACTGCGTGTCGCGGACCGCCGCCGGCGCGTTCATCATCAGGTCCTGGGCCTGCTGGTTGAGTGGGAAGGCGATCACCTCCCTGATGTTCTGCACCCCCGCCAGCAGCATGACGATCCGGTCGATACCCGGCGCCATGCCGGCGTGCGGCGGCGCGCCATAACGGAAGGCGTTCAGCATGCCGCCGAACTGTTGCTCGACAGTCTCGGCCCCGTAGCCGGCGATCTCGAAGGCCCTCAGCATGATCTCCGGTCGGTGATTCCGCACCGCGCCGGAGCACAGTTCGACGCCGTTGACGACGATGTCGTATTGAAAGGCGAGGACGTCCAAGGCGTCCTTGGAGTTTAGCGCCTCCAGCTCACCCTGCGGCATCGAGAAGGGATTGTGGCTGAAGTCGACCTTGCCCTCGTCGTTCAGCTCGAACATCGGGAAGTCGACGATCCAGCAGAAATCGAACCGCCCCTCGGCGACCAGGCCCAGTTCAGTCCCAACCCGGGTACGAGCCAGACCAGCGAACTTGTAGAAACTCGCGGGATCGCCGGCGACGAAAAAGGCCGCGTCGCCCACTTTGAGGCCCAACTGGGCGCGGATCGCCTCGGCCCGCTCAGGTCCAATGTTCTTGGCGATGGGGCCAGCGCCGCCCTCCTCGCCTTCGCGCCAGAAAACATAGCCCAACCCGGCGGCGCCTTCGCCCTGAGCCCAGCTGTTCATCCGATCGCAGAAGGCTCGGGCGCCGCCGCCTGGCGCCGGAATGGCCCAGATTGCGTTCTTTCTGTCCGACAGGATGCGCGCGAACAGGCCAAATCCGCCGTCGCGGAAATGGTCGGAGACATCTTGCATCACCAGCGGGTTGCGAAGGTCCGGCTTGTCTGTCCCATATTTGGAGATGGCTTCACGATAGGCGACTCGTGGAAACGGATAGGGCGTCACCGTCCGGCCCTCGGCGAATTCCTCGAACACCCCATGCAGCACAGGTTCCATCGTGGAGAACACGTCCTCCTGGGTGGCGAAGCTCATCTCCAGGTCGAGCTGGTAGAATTCGCCGGGCGAACGGTCCGCGCGGGCATCCTCATCACGGAAGCAGGGCGCTAACTGGAAGTAGCGGTCGAAACCGGCGACCATCAGCAGTTGCTTGAACTGTTGGGGCGCTTGCGGCAGCGCGTAGAACGTCCCCGGATGAACACGGCTCGGCACCAGATAGTCCCGCGCCCCTTCGGGTGAGGAGGCGGTGAGGATCGGCGTCTGGAACTCGGTGAAACCCGCGCCGACCATGCGGCGACGGATCGAATCGATGACCCTCGCGCGCAGGACGATGTTCCGGTGCAGGGTGTCGCGGCGCAAGTCGAGGTAGCGGTAGCGGAGGCGAATATCTTCCGGATAGTCCGGCTCGCCAAACACGGGCAGCGGCAATTCGTCCGCCTCGGACAAGAGATCTGCCGCGCGGACGATGACTTCGATCTCGCCCGTGGCCAAGCCGGGATTGATTGTGGACGCCTCGCGCGCCACCACCTCGCCATCGATTCGCACAACGCTCTCCGGGCGGGCGCGATCGAGAATGGCAAAACCCGGCGCGCCTGGATGGACGACGAATTGGGTCAGGCCGTAGTGATCGCGCAGATCAACGAAAAGCAGGCCGCCATGGTCGCGCTTGCGGTGGATCCAGCCCGACAGACGCACGCTCCGCCCCTCGTCCGCCAGCCGCAGGGCGCCGCAGGTGTGCGTGCGATAGGCGTGCATTGTCAGGGCTTTCGGAGGGGCTGGGTTGAAAAGGCGCGGAAGGGCGCATGGGGCCTCCACGATGTCAAGCCGACGCAAGGGGTTTGCGACTCGCGGGCGCACGGATCATATTGGGGGTCCTGTCTCAACAGCTGAAAGGAGGTGGTCCAGTGTCTCATTGTCTCCAACCGCGGTCGCAAGCGATCTGGAGCCCAAAGACGGAGGCTCTCTCCTGAAGGCGTCGTTGACGCTCTGAAGGATCAGGTCGCGGAGTCGCCGGCGTATGCCGGCCTCGCCGCGGTCACGACGATGGAGGGGTCGGTTCGCAATCGCGGGCCGGCCCTTCGATTTTTCAAAACTAGGTCGCGTCGTCGGCGACGAGCTTCACGCGCCGACCAATTCCCGACCGATGAGGAAGCGGCGAATTTCATTGGTCCCCGCCCCGATGTCGTAGAGCTTGGCGTCCCTGAGATATCGCTCCGCCGGGAACTCCTTCAGATAGCCCGCGCCGCCCAGGGCCTGGATGGCTTCCAGCGAGGTGCGAACGGCGTTTTCCGAGGCGAGTAGTATGGCGCCGGCGGCGTCGAAACGCGTGGTCTTGCCTGCGTCGCACGCCTTGGCCACCGCATAGACGTAGGCTCTGGCTGAGTTTAACGCGACATACATGTCGGCAATCTTGCCCTGCATGAGCTGGAAAGTTCCGATCGGGCGACCGAATTGGCGCCGCTCGCGAACATAGGGCAAGACGGTGTCCAGGCAGGCCTGCATGATGCCCAACGGGCCGCCGGCGAGCACCGTGCGCTCGTAGTCGAGGCCACTCATCAACACTCCGGCCCCGCCGTTTTCCGGCCCGAGCACATTCTCGGCCGGCACTTCGCAATCCTCGAATACGAGCTCGCCCGTATCGGAGCCGCGCATTCCGGTCTTGTCGAGTTTTTTAGAGCAGGAAAAGCCCTTGAAATCCTTCTCGACCAGGAAGGCGGTGACGCTGCGATTTTGTGCCCCAGCGTCGGTCTTGGCGTAGACCACGAGGGTATCCGCATGCGGCGCATTGGTGATCCAGAACTTGGCGCCGTTGAGCCGATAGATCTGGCCGCACCTTTCGGCGCGCAACTGCATGGAAATCACATCCGAGCCAGAACCGGCTTCGCTCATGGCCAACGCGCCGACATGTTCGCCACTGATCAGCGGTGGCAGATAGCGGCGTTTTTGCTCGTCCGAACCCCAGCGACGAATTTGGTTCACGCACAGATTGGAATGGGCGCCGTAAGAAAGACCTACGGAGGCGGAGGCGCGCGATACTTCCTCCATGGCCACGACATGTTCGAGATAACCCAGTCCGAGGCCGCCAAAATCTTCCTCGACGGTGATCCCATGCAGACCCAATTCGCCCATCGGCCGCCATAGCTGGCGAGGAAAATCGTTGGAGAGATCGATTTCGGCGGCGATCGGGGCAATGTGATCCGCCGCGAAGCGGGCGGTGGTTTCGCGAATGGCGTCAGCGGTTTCGCCGAGGCCGAAATCCATCATCGGACCGTGGTTGGAGATCATGGCCGGTCACTTACCATGGAGGGCGCGGGTCGTCTCGATTGTCCAATTCCCCTTGCTCAGAACTCTGAACGTCGACTGACAAACGGGTTCATGGCTAATAAATTTCAACCGTCGCATGAGTTCGCGCGTTGTCGTTGACGCTGTTGGGACCAAGGATCGAGACCATGACCAAGAACAGACTAGCCGCCCAGGCCTCCGGAACGGTGCTTGTCGCCTTGATCGCGGGTTTCGGCGTCAGCTGCCAAAAGACCGCGCCCGCCGCGCCCGCGAGCCTGGCTCAGGCGCCGCCTCCCGTGGCCACATTGCCGCTCTCGGACGCGCCGGCCACGGCGTCGGCGATGGCGCCTCCCGTTTCGGCGCTGCCCGCCTATCAGGTTCGTCGCGCACGCGTCGCGAGGCCTCAGGATGAATATGCATTTGCTGATCGCGCCGACCAAGCCGCGTACGGTTTTGGCGACGCGCCGCCAGACTACGCATTCGAATATCAAGGTGGACGGCCATGGGCTTGGCAGGGCGACGACGGCCACCAAGTCGTGGTGGAGCCTCTGCCAGGCGGCGCCGATCGCTACTACTACTATCAACCCGGCGCCTCCACGCCGTATTTTGTCCGTGATCGCGACTACGCCTATGGCTACCAGGACGGCGCGCTGGTGGTCGTTTAC
>DATCEL010000337.1:0-2017 GCA_036510115.1 Caulobacteraceae bacterium | reverse complement strand
CTGGCGCACGGCCCCTGCCCCCCTCCCCGGCTTCGCCGGTACTCCCCCCGCTTCGCAGGGGGAGATTATCTAGCGCGGGGCCATGCGGATCGCGCCGTCGAGGCGCACGTCCTCGCCGTTGAAATAGCCGTTGGTGATCATGGTCAGGGCGAGCTGGGCGTATTCGTCCGCCTTGCCGAGCCGTTTGGGGAACGGCACCGAGGCGGCCAGGGCCTCGCGAACATGCACCGGCGCGCCCAACATCAACGGAGTGTCGAAAATGCCCGGCAGGATGGTGTTCACGCGAATGCCTTCGCTCATCAGGTCGCGGGCGATGGGCAGGGTCATGCCGACCACGCCGCCCTTCGACGCGGAATAGGCCGCCTGGCCCATCTGACCATCCTCAGCGGCGACCGAAGCGGTGTTGACGATGGCCCCGCGCTCGCCATCCTCCAGGGGTTCGAGGGTCAGCATGCCGGCCGCGCTCTTGGCGATGCAGCGGAAGGTGCCAACGAGATTGATCTGGATGATCAGATTGAAGTGAGCCAGGGGGAAGTGCTTGATCTCGCCGGTAGTGCGGTCGCGGCCGGCGGTCTTGGCGGCGTTGCCGGTGCCGGCGCAATTGACCAGGATGCGCTCCTGGCCGTGAGCCGCGCGAGCCTTGGCGAAGGCCGCGTCGACCTCTTCGTCGGAGGTCACATTGCATTGGCAGAAGACGCCGCCGACCTCCTTGGCGACCGCCTCGCCCTTGGCCTCGTTCATATCGAAGATGGCCACCTTGACGCCCTGGGCCGCCAGGGCGCGGGTCGTGGCTTCACCCAGGCCTGACGCTCCGCCGGTGACCACGGCGGCGACAGAGGAATCGAGCTTCATGGGAGGGGTCCTTGTCTTGCGGGAGGAAAAGCGTGGCGCGGTTTAGCCTTCCGCGCGCCGTCCAGGAAGTGTCACCCCGCGTCAATGGGCCGACGGGGTGATAGGCCGCGACCAGGCGTCGAGGTCCGGCTCCAGCCCCATGTAGGCGAGGCCGGAGGCGATGGAGACCAGCTCCGCCCCGCCCTCCAGCTTGTCGGCGCCGAACCGCTCGGCGAACAGGCGTCGCACGGCGGGGACGAAGGAGGATCCGCCGGTTAGGAACACGCGGTCGATCGCGGCGGGCGCGAGGCCGGCTCGCTCCAGCGCTTGGTCGAGGGTGCGCTCGATGGCGGCGAGTTCGGGGGCGATCCAGCCTTCGAACTGGGCGCGCGTGATCGGCGCCTCCAGGCGCACCGATCCGGCTTCGAAGCTGAACCGCGCCGTCTCGGCGATCGACAACGCCTCCTTCAGGCGCGAGATCGATTGATAGAGGCCATAGCCGTGATTGCCGTCGAGGATCTCGACCAGGCGGGCGATCTTGGCCGGCTCCAGCGCCTCGCGCCGCAGGCGGCGAATGTCGCGCATGTCGGGCGAGGCGCGCAGCAGGGCGAGTTGCTCCCAACGGGCGAAGGCGGCGTAGTAGCGGTTAGGGATCGGCAGAACGTGATCGAAGGCGCGGTAGCTCGAGCCCTTGCCGAGCTCGGGCGAGACCAGAGCGTCGATGATGCGGAAATCGAAAGCATCGCCCGCCACCCCGACCCCGGCGTTGGCCAGGGCCTCGGCGCGGATTTCGCCGCCTTCGCGACGGAAACGGGCGATGGAAAAGTCGCTGGTCCCGCCGCCGAAATCACCCACCAGGACCACCGCGTCGGCTGTGAGCGTGCGGGCGAAAAAGAAGGCCGCCGCCACCGGCTCATAAGCGTAGCGCACTTCGCCAAAGCCGAGCCTGGAGAAGGCGGTCTGATAGCGCGAGAGGGCGAGATCCTCGTCCGGGCTGGCGCCGGCGAACTGCACCGGCCGGCCGATGATGGCTGTCGGCGGCATGTCGGCCAGGGCCGGAGCGTGGGCGCGCAGGCGCAGCATGAAGGCCGACAGCATGTCCTCGAAGGCGTAGCGGCGCCCGAGGATGCTGGTTTCCTGAAACAGCGGGCTGGCGGCGTAGCTCTTGAACGATTGGATGAGGCGG
>DATCEL010000336.1:0-4529 GCA_036510115.1 Caulobacteraceae bacterium | reverse complement strand
CGCCTTGGCCCGCCGGCGGGTCTCCGACGGCATGCCCTCGACCGGCACGCCGAACATCTCCGAGGCGGTCATGGCGTGAATGTCGAGCCCGTCGTGAAAGGCGCGCTTCAGTTGCGGAATATCGCCGATATGGGCCAGGAGCCTGAGCTCGATCTGGCTGTAATCGGCGCTGATCAGCTTTGAGCCCTTGGGCGCGATGAAAGCCTGACGGATGCGGCGGCCTTCCTCGGTGCGGACGGGGATGTTCTGCAGATTGGGGTCGGACGAGGAGAGCCGGCCGGTGGTCGTCGAGGCCAGGGCGAAGGACGTATGCACCCGGCCCGTCCGTCCGTGCACCGCCTGAACCAGGGCGTCGGTGTAGGTGCCCTTGAGCTTGGCCAGTTGGCGCCAGTCGAGCAGGACCCGTGGCAGGGCGTGGCCCTGCCCGGCCAGGTCCTCCAGCACGCCCGCGTCGGTGCTCCACACGCCGGTCGCCGTCCGCTTGCCACCAGCCATGCCCATTTCGCCGAACAGCAGATCGCCGATCTGCTTGGGGCTGCCGAGGTTGAACGGCCGCCCGGCGAGGCTCTGAGCCTGGGCCTCGAGTTCGACCATACGCAGGGAGAATTCGTGGCTCAGCTGGCGCAACCGGTCCGGGTCGACGCGCACGCCGGCGCATTCCATGTCGGCCAGCACCGGCGGCATCGGCCGCTCCAGCGTTTCATAGACCGTCAGCAGACCCTCGCGCGCCAAGCGTCCGCGGAGCTTCTCGTAGAGCCGCAAGGTGACGTCGGCGTCCTCGGCGGCGTAGCAGGTGGCCGGCCCCAGGGCGACGTGCTTGAAGCTCTTCTGCGCCTTGCCCGTCCCGGCCACGGTCTTGAAGGTGATCGGCTGATGACCAAGCCAGAGGTCCGATAGCTCGTCCATGCCGTGGCCGTGCAGCCCCGCCTCCAGGACATAGGAGATCAGCATGGTGTCCTCGATCGGGGCCACGCGGATGCCGTAGCGCGACAGGACCGCCAGGTCGTATTTGGCGTTCTGCGCCACCTTGAGGACGACCGGATCCTCAAGCATCGGCTTGAGCGCAGCGATGACCTCTTCCAAGGGAATCTGGGTCAAATCGGCCGAGCTTTCCAGCGCCAGCCCGTCGCCTTCCTCATGGCCGACGGGAATGTAGCAGGCCTCACCAGGGGAGATCGCCAGGGAGACCCCGACAAGGCCGGCGTTGGCCGATGACAGAGAGTCGGTTTCGGTGTCGAAGGCGACGACGCCTTTGTCGGTCGCCCGCGCGACCCAGGCTTGCAACGTCGGCAGATCGCGCACGCAAACATAGGCGCTGACGTCGATCGCCGCCGCGCTCGTCTCGGCTTTGGCCCGGACCGGAGTTGCCGCGCCGGCGTCGCCGATCCGTCGGGCCAGGGTGCGGAACTCCATGGTTTCCAGGAAGGCGGCCAGGACCGCCGGGTCCGGCGCGGCGACGGCGAGCTCGTCGAGGATCGCCGGCAGCGGCGTCTCGCAATCCAGGGTCACCAATTGCCGCGACAGCCTGATCTGGTCGGCGAAGTCGATCAGCGTCTGACGCCGCTTGTCCTGCTTGATCTCGCCGGCGCGGGCGAGAAGATTGTCCAAATCGCCATACTCGTTGATCAGGGCCGAGGCGGTCTTGATGCCAATGCCGGGTGCGCCGGGAACATTGTCCACCGCGTCGCCGCACAGGGCCTGAACATCGATGACCTTTTCCGGCGGCACGCCAAACTTCTCGATCACCTCAGCGGGGCCGATGCGCAGGTTCTTCATGCTGTCGAACATCGACACCCGTTCGCCGACGAGCTGCATCAGGTCCTTGTCGGACGAGACGATCACCACCTCACCGCCCTTGTCGCGCGCCTGACAGCAATAGGCGGCGATGATGTCGTCGGCTTCGTAGCCCGGCTGTTCGAGGCAGGAGACGCCGAACGCCCGCGTGGCTTCGCGCACCAGGCCGAACTGTGGGATGAGGTCTTCCGGCGGCGGCGGGCGATGCGCCTTGTAGTCGGCGTAGAGCTTGTTGCGGAACGTCGATTCGGAGTGGTCGAAGATCACGGCCAGGTGCGTCGGCGCGTCCGGCGCCGCCTTCATATCGACCAGCAACTTCCACAACATGTTGCAGAATCCCTGGACCGCGCCGACAGGCAGTCCATCGGACTTGCGCGTCAGCGGCGGGAGCGCATGATAGGCGCGGAAGATGAATCCCGAACCGTCCACCAGATAGAGACGAATGGCGGGACCATCTTCGGTCAGGGCGCGTGGCGTTTGGGGCCTGGCGTCGGCAAGGGTGTCTGACATGGGGAGGGAACCATAGGGCGCGCCGGACGCGAGGTCATCAGCCTTCGCGTGTCGGATTTCAGGGGACCGGCGTCCTAGAGCAAACCACGTTCAGATGGAATCATCTGAACGTGGATAATTTGCTCTAGGACCCAAAGTGTAGAGCCTGATTCATCGTTTGCATCTGTTCCGTGCAAACGCATCAGGCTCTAGGCGCCGGATGGCGGTCGAGGGGGTTGCACGTGACACTATTGGCGACACTGGCGCTCGCCGCGGCGGTGGGGGCCGCTCCGGCGGCGGAGCCCGCTTCACCGATAAGCATTTTGGACGCGCCCGCGGCGCTGCCGAAATTCGTCCAGCGCCCATCGCCCACGGAATTCGCCGTCGCCTATCCCCACGGCGCGGCCAATGTCGGCATGGGCGGACAGGCTGTCATCCATTGCCGGGTGGTCAATAGCGGCCGCCTGGAGAAATGCCATGCCACCCGCGAATCGCCCGCTGGCGCGGGCTTTGGCGGGGCAGCCGTCAGCCTGGCTGGGTTTTTCCGCGTCGATCCAGACAGCGACGCGGCCCAGAGTGGCGAACTGGACCTGCCGATCGGCTTCGCCACCTCGGTCGACGAGGAGCATTTGCTCGTCGCCGGACCCTGGCTCGAGGCCCCGAGCTTCGCCGACATGTGGGCCGCCTATCCTGACATCGGCGGCGGCGTCTCGGGCCAGGTGTTCATGCACTGCGGCCTCAAGCGCGATGGCGGCCTTGAGGAGTGTAAGGCGGTCTATCAGCGGCCGATCGATCGCGAATTCGATCTCGCCGCCATCAAGCTCAGCCATTCATTCCGCATGCGGGTCGATCCGTCGGCGATGAAATCGCGCCAGCCCATGGCCGCCAACGTCTTCCTGCGCCTGGCCCCGCCGTTCGGCGAGGCAGGTAAACAGCGTCGAATCATCGACCCGGTATGGCTTTCCAGCCCCAGCTTCGCGCGACTGGCGGAACTTTTCCCTGCCCAGGCCGCGACCAAAGGGGTGACGGCGGGAACCGGCGAGGCGGACTGCACGGTCGCCGCCGACGGCGCGCTCACCGACTGTGCGGCCTTCGGCGATGGCGAGCCGGCCGGGCTGGGATTTTCGCAGGCCGCGGTCAAGGCGGCGCAAGACATGCGCATGAGCCCGTGGACCGGCGACGGTGGCCCCGTAGACGGCGCGCGCGTGCGCGTACCGATCCGCTTCACCTCCGTCGCGCGGTAGTCACGGACCTTAGCGCTTAAGGGTGATCCGACCGATGATGATCGCCCTGCCGGTTTGGCGCCGCGCGGGTGTGGCCCTGCATGTGGTTGAAGCCGGGCGCGGCGTCGCGGCGGAAGTGGGTTGTATCGCCTCGGCGCCAGTGATCGTTTTCCGAGGTCCGATAGAAGAAGGCGCCGTTGTCGCCCCAATACCCGTCATAGATCGGGCCATAGGAGCCGTCATAGTAGCCGTCATAGTCGACGTCGGCGACCGGGCCACCGATGTAGCCGACGCCGACATAGCCGGGGCCGTGGCCGTAGTCGGCGCAGCCGGCCAGAAGTACGACAGCCGCGCTGGCCGTCAGCATGTGGCGGAATTTCATGATGGTGTCTCCCTGACGCATTGGGTCATGCGGGCAAGGTAACGCTTGAGGTCGGCGAAAGGATGCGCCGGCGCGCCTAGTGACCGCCCGGGCCCTCATAGACGCCCGGCGCAAGACGCTCGTCTTCCGGGTGTACGCCGCTCTTGGCGAGGACAAAACGCCGATCGCAGTAGCCGCACTCGACGAAGTCGGCCTCGCCCATTTCCAGCCAGACGCGCGGATGGCCGAGCGCGCCGCCGACGCCGTCGCAGGCGATCCGCCGCGACCGCACGACGACGACCTCGGGCGCTAGCGGATCGGGAACCGCGGCCTGGGCGTGCGAAACGGTGATGTCGGAACCCACGGTCAGAACCTGAAGGCGTGTTGGCGTCGGCGCATGGCGCGCCCTAAGTAGGGGTTGACGGATCGCTCCGTCAATCAGCC
This sequence comes from Caulobacteraceae bacterium, assembly GCA_036510115.1. Lineage (GTDB taxonomy): Bacteria > Pseudomonadota > Alphaproteobacteria > Caulobacterales > Caulobacteraceae > Acaudatibacter. Next base: position 218 of record DATCEL010000336.1, on the reverse strand, counting down.
CGGACGCCGCCATGACGAGTTCAGATTCCGCCCCCGAGTTCGCCATCGAGGCGCGGGCCCTGACCAAGACCTATCCGGCCACGCGCGCCACCCTGGCCACCACCGCGCTCAAGGGCATCGATCTCGCCGTCCCGCGGGGCTCGATCTTCGGCCTGCTGGGCCCCAACGGCGCCGGCAAGTCGACCTTCATCAACATCCTGGCCGGGATGACCAAGAAA
>DATCEL010000335.1:0-3628 GCA_036510115.1 Caulobacteraceae bacterium | reverse complement strand
GCCTCGACCTCGGCCGGATAGACGTTGAGGCCGCCGGTTATAATCAGGTCGCTGGCCCGGCCGATGAGCCGCAGAAAGCCCTTCGCGTCAATCGTGCCGAGATCGCCGGTCCTGAACCAGCCGTCGTCCGTGAACGCCTCGCGGGTCTTTTCGGGATTGCGCCAATAGCCGGCGAACACATTGGGTCCGCGCACCTCGACGAGGCCAGCCGTCGCCGTTGGCAAGACCTCGCCGCTCGTCTCGTGGACGATCCGCAGTTCGACGTCCGGCAGCGCCGGCCCCACCGCGCCCGGGACGCGCTCCCCGTTATAGGGATTGGAGGCGTTCATGCCGGTCTCGGTCATGCCGTAGCGCTCGAGAATGGCCTGGCCGGTACGCTCAAACCATTCGCGATGGGTGCTGGCCAAAAGCGGCGCGGAGCCGGAGATGAACAGCCGCATGTGGCTCGCCGCTTCCCGGTTCAGACCCGGATGGCTGAGCAGGCGCGTGTAGTACGTCGGCACCCCCATCAGGGCGGTGGCGCGCGGCATGGCGGCGAGCACCTGGGTCGGATCGAAGCGCGGCTGGAGGATCATCGAGGCGCCAGCCATCAGGCTGACATGTGTCGCCACGAACAGCCCATGGACGTGATAGATCGGCAGGGCGTGGATCAACACATCGTCGCCGGTGAAGCGCCAGATGCGGGCCAGGGTGGCGGCGTTGGCCGCCAGCGCCCCATGAGTAAGCATGGCGCCCTTGGACCGGCCGGTGGTGCCCGAGGTGTAGCAGATGGCCGCGAGGTCCTCCGGGCCGCGCGGGATGGTCTCGAAGTCCGCGGGCGGCGCGCGAGCGCGCCCGGCGAGTGAGCCCTCTCCGTCCCTGTCCAGGGTCTCCACCCTCGCGGTCCCGGCGATCTCCGCGACGCCACCGCGCGCGGCTGGGTCGCAGACGATCAGCGCCGGCTCGGCGTCGCCGATGAAGTAGGCGAGTTCGACCTGGGTGTAGGCTGGGTTGAGCGGCAGGAACACCGCCCCAGCGCGGAGAGCGGCGAGATAGAGGATCAAGCCCTCGGCGGACTTCTCCGCCTGCACGGCGATGCGGTCACCGGGTTTCACGCCAAGCGCCGCCAAGGCGCCGGCCCAGCGGGCGGTCTCGTCCGCGAGATCGGCATAGACGTAGATGCGCCCGTCAGTGACCAGGGCGGGCGCGGCGCTCGCGTCGCGGCCGATCAGACGATCGAAGAGATGATTGGTCAATGGTTTAGAGAACGCTCTTCACGTCCGTCGAGGAGCAGAAAACGCGCGTTTCAGGCGGAGGCCTGGCCGCTCTTCTTCTCGGCGTAGATCATCAGCGGCTGGCCGCGGCCTTCGACGACCTCGGCGTTGACCACCACCTCCTCCACACCTTGGAGCGTGGGAAGCTCGAACATGGTCTCCAGCAGGATACCCTCAAGGATCGAGCGTAGGCCCCGCGCGCCGGTCTTGCGGGCGATGGCTTTGCGGGCGACCGCCTTCAACGCGTCCTCGGTGAAGGCCAGGCCGACATTCTCCATATCGAACAGGCGCTGATACTGTTTGACCAGGGCGTTCTTCGGCTCGGTGAGAATCCTCACCAGCGAGGGCTCGTCCAGGTCGTCCAGGGTGGCGATCACCGGCAGGCGGCCGATGAACTCGGGGATGAGGCCAAAGCGCTGCAGATCGTCGGGCTCGACTTGGCGCAGAACCTCGCCGGTGCGCCGATCGTCGGGGTCGGCGACCTTGGCCGAGAAGCCGATCGAGGTCCCCTTGCCGCGGCTGGAGATGATCTTCTCCAGGCCCGAGAAGGCCCCCCCGCAGATGAACAGCATATTGGTCGTATCGACCTTCAGGAACTCCTGCTGCGGGTGCTTGCGCCCGCCTTGCGGTGGCACCGAAGCGACGGTGCCTTCCATGATCTTCAAGAGCGCCTGCTGCACCCCCTCGCCCGAGACATCCCGGGTGATCGAGGGGTTGTCCGACTTGCGGCTGATCTTATCGACCTCGTCGATGTAGACGATGCCGCGTTGGGCGCGCTCGACATTGTAGTCGGCCGCCTGCAGCAGCTTGAGGATGATGTTCTCGACATCCTCGCCGACGTAGCCCGCCTCGGTGAGCGTCGTCGCATCGGCCATGGTGAACGGCACGTCGATGATTCGCGCCAGAGTCTGGGCGAGCAGCGTCTTGCCGACCCCCGTGGGGCCCACCAGCAAAATGTTGGATTTCGCCAGCTCGACGTCGTTGTTCTTCTGAGCGTGGTTCAGCCGCTTGTAGTGATTGTGCACGGCCACCGATAGCACTTTCTTGGCGTGCTCCTGGCCAATGACGTAATCGTTGAGAACTTCCCTGATTTCGCGCGGCGTCGGCACACCGTCCTTGGATTTGACGAAGGTGATCTTCGTCTCTTCCCGGATGATATCCATGCACAATTCTACGCATTCATCGCAGATGAATACGGTCGGTCCGGCAATAAGCTTGCGGACCTCATGCTGACTCTTGCCGCAGAAAGAGCAGTAGAGGGTGCTCTTGCTGTCGCCGCTAGCGGCCTTCGTCATCGTCGCGTCTCACTCTCCGGGGGAGCTGATCCGGTCCCGAACCATGACACCACCCCGCACAAAGCCGATATGCGAACGCGCCATGGCTCGCCGCAAGGGGTCAGTCACACTTGACATTCCCCGATCCGAACGCGGATCACAAGCCCACTATGGTTACCAGGTGGTAACGGGAGGTCGATTTTTGCGTCGGGGGCGACCGCGAATCGGGAAAGTCGAGGGGCATATGGCCCTTCCGGCGGACGCCCCGACGGCTGAGTTCCGCCCCCTCGTGGCCTTCGATTTCGACGGCACCCTCACCGCGCGCGACAGCTTCCTGGCCTTCCTTGCCTGGCGCTACGGCCAAAGGCGTTATGCGCTGGGCATGGCGCGCCTCGGCCCCCCCGCTGTCGCCTATGTCCGTCATCGCGATCGCGGTCGGCTCAAGGCCGCCCTGGTGGCTGAGTTTCTCACCGGAGAGAGCCGCGAGGCCCTGGCCGCCGCGGCCGACGCTTTCGCCGCCGCTCGGGCGCGCCGCCTGCTGCGCCCAGACGCGGTCAGATGTTGGCGTCTGTGGCAAAAACAGAACGCGCGGCTGATTGTCGTGACAGCTTCGCCGGAGATTTTAGTGACGCCGTTCGGGCGTGGCCTCGGGGCCGAAACCGTGATCGGCACCCGGTTGGAATTTTCCGCCGCCGGGATCGCCACCGGCGCTCTCGATGGGCCGAACTGCCGCTCGGCCGAAAAGGTGGCGCGGCTAAAAGTCGCATTCGGCGCCGATGTCCGCCTCGAGGCCGCCTATGGCGACAGCGACGGCGATGTGGCGATGCTCGCCATCGCCGACGAGAAGGGCATGAAGGTGTTCGGGGAGCGGCCGTGAGGCACGCTCGGGCTGAAGATCTCGACCGCCTGGAGCCGTTGCTGGCGCGCCTGAGGGCCCTCCCCCGGCTCAGCGAAAAGTCGCGCGGGGTTTTCTACCTGAAAGGTCGGCCCTTCCTGCACTTTCATGCCGATCCAGCCGGACTGTTCGCCGACGTCCGCGGGAGCGATGGGGATTTCGAACGCCTCAGGGTCGACGACGCGGCCGGCGCGAAGGCGTTGCTC
>DATCEL010000334.1:0-4238 GCA_036510115.1 Caulobacteraceae bacterium | reverse complement strand
CGGACCGGGCGGAGCGATCAACCCGACCATGCGTCGGTTCTTCAATCCCTCGCGTTGGCGCATGGCGCTGTTCGATCAGCGCGGGTGCGGTCGGAGCCGGCCTACGGCCAGCCTCGAGGACAACACCACCTGGGACCTGGTGGACGACATCGAACGGCTCAGGGTGCGTCTCGACGTCGAGCGCTGGACGGTGTCCGGCGGCTCCTGGGGATCGACCCTGGCCCTCGCCTACGCCATCCGCCACCCCGATCGCGTCGCCGGGCTCATCCTGCGCGGGGTGTTCCTGCTCACCCAGCGCGAACTCAATTGGTTTTACCAGGACGGCGCGTCGATGATCTTTCCCGATGCCTGGGAGCGTTTTGCCGCTCCGATCCCCGCCGGCGAGAGGAGCGATATGGTCGGTGCCTATTATCGCCGCCTGACCGGAGCGGACGCACGGGCTCGCGACGTCGCGGCCGCCGCCTGGAGCCAGTGGGAAGGCGACACTCTCTCCTTGCGCGGCCCCCAGGCTCGGCCGGCGAAGTTCAACGAGGCCGACTTCGCCCTGGCTTTCGCCCGCATCGAGAGCCACTATTTCGCCCACGGTGGATTTTTTCCGGCCGATGGCTGGATCCTCGACAACATCGCCCAGGTGCGTGGCATCCCCGGCTGGATCGTCCAGGGCCGGTTCGATGTAGTCACGCCGATGGAGAGCGCCTGGCGGCTGAAACGGGCGTGGCCGGAAGCGCGCTTCGAGGTCATCTGGGACGCTGGCCACGCCTCCACCGAACCGGGCATCGTCGATGCCCTGGTCAGAGCCACCGACGCGGCGTTGTCTGTCTAGGCCACCCGGCTGACGAAGTCCTCGTACTTGCCGCCGGGGCCGGCGGGGATTTCGGTTTCGTAGTACGTTATGCGAATGCGAAACGGCCAGGCGAGCATGGCCTGGAGATGGGCGGCCAGAGCCGCCTCCTCGGCCTCGGTCAGCGGTCTCGCGACGACCAGCCGCAACTCCACATCTTCCAACGATTCCTGCACCACCTGAAGCTGGATGACCGGCGCGATACGGCGATAGTGGGCGTTGCCCAGGCGCGGCCAATGGCGCGTTCCGTCCGGCAAGCGCACCAGATTGCGCTCGCGGCCGAAAATACGGCGAAGGGTCGGCAAACCCCGCCCGCATGGGCACGGCGGACCGGGCTCGGCCCAATCGCCTATGGCGTAGCGCACCAGCGGCGTGGCGAAATTCAACAGGTCGGTGATCACCACTCGCCCAGGCTGGCCTTCGGCGCAGGCATGGCCGTTTTCATCGATGACCTCGACGATCACCGCCTCGGACATGATGTGATAAAGCTCGCTTGCCGGACACTGGATGGCGATGCAGCCCAGTTCCATCGACGAATAGGTATCGACAATCCCTTGGCCCAGGGTTTCGCGAACTTCGGCCCGTGTGTCTTCCGCGACCGTTTCGCCGATGGTGTAGAACATTTCCACGCTGGGCAGCTCGACCCCCCGTTCCACACAACGCCGACCGATGGCGATGAGGTTTGTGGGCGAGACGGACAGGACAGTGGGTTCGAAATCCCGGATCAGATCGATCTGGGCGTCGATGTCTGCTTCCACGGGAATGTTGAGAGCCGGACCGGTGGCGAACAGAAGATTGGCCGGCGGGCCCCAGTCGCCTCGCCGCTCGATGCCGCCGGCGGTGACGCGGATGGTGCAGACACGGTCCGGGTAGTGGCGTCCATGCCAGGCGTAGCCCCGCAGCACCAGGCCGCACTGGACCATCCCGGTGATCGAGGTTCGCCGCACCGTAACCGGCGTCCCCGTCGAACCGGTGGTCGCCGATTCGATGACGGGCATATGGCTGTTCGGGGCCATGGAACAGAAAAGTTCAGCGCCGGCCTGCACCTCGCGGCGGGTCAGAATGGGCAGTTTCTGGAGCGCTCCTGGCTCGACCAGGGCCGCCGGTTTCAAACCGGCCTCGCGGAGCGTGCGCCGGAAGTGACGCGAATATTTGGCGCAGTGCGCCGCCAGGCGAGCAAGCTGCCGGCGCTGCATGGCTTCGATTTCTTCGCGCGTCAGCCACTGGCTGTCGCCGAGCTGCCGCAACAGCGCGCCCAGGACCGCCGCATTGCCGACCGCCATCGGCGGCCACTCCACCTCCGGCACATCGGAGCGGTTGAGCGCGGGTCGCACCGTGCCTCTTTCCGGCGCCAAGCCAGCCGCGCCAGACTCGCCCCGCCCATATGTCTCATCGCCCACGAGGGCAGAAGTCGGAACGCCATCGGCCTTGTCAAGCTTGCCTAGACCAGCGCCCCGTGGCCGCTGGTCACCTCAGAGTAGCGGTGCACGCGCACCGCTTGAACCAAGGCGAAGCCGGCCATCATGGTGATCATCACTGTGCCGCCATACGACAACAGCGGCATGGGCACGCCGACGACCGGGGCGAGACCCATGACCATCGCGCCGTTGATCAGCACGCAAAGCGAAAAGGTCACGATCACACCTGAGGCGGCCATGCGCCCGAAGTGACTATGCGCCAGCGAGGCGATTCTGAGACCGATGACGATCACAGCCGCATAGAGCAGCAGCACGCTGGCGCAACCGACGAAGCCGAACTCCTCGGCGAGTGATGAGAACATGAAGTCCGTGGACTTCTCGGGCAGGAAATTGAGCTGGGCCTGGGTGCCCAGGCCGAATCCCTTGCCGAGCAAGCCGCCGGAACCCAGCGCGATCTTGGATTGGATGATGTGGTAGCCGGCGCCCGACCGGTCGGCCTCGGGGTGCAGGAAGGTGAGCAGGCGCGCCCGCTGATAGGCCTTGAGGCCAAACAGGATCACCACCGGCAGGACGGCGGCGAGGCCGACCAGCCCCGCGCCGACAACACGAAGGCTGAGGCCGGCGAGGATCATCATGATCCCACCGGTGCCGGCGATGAGGATGGCGGTCCCGAGGTCGGGCTGATGGGCGACGATCGCGGCCGGCGCGAGAATCAATCCCATCGGGATCAACAGCCACCAGGAGAGGCCCGCGTGGCGCCCGGGCAGGCTGTGATAGAAACGGGCCAAGGCCAGCACCAGACCGATCTTGATGATCTCCGAAGGCTGCAGATGTAGAGGTCCCAGATCAAGCCAGCGCTGGGCGCCCATGCGCGTGTGGCCGATGACGGCGGCGGCCAGCAACAGGACCAGTCCCACGGCGTAGACCGGATAGGCGAGCGCGAACCACAACCGCAGGTCGGCTACCGCGAGCGCGATCATGGCCAGGAAACAGAACACGAAGAGGCCCGCGTGCCGGATCGCCCACGGGTTCCACGAGCCGCCGGCGATCGAATAGAGCATCAAGGCGCCGATGGCGGCGATCGCGGCCAGTAGGGCGGCCAAGAGCCAGTCGATCTCACCGAGCTTGACCGCCAGGCGGTCCCGCTCGCCTGGGCGGGTGATGGCGCTGTCGGTCACGTCGAAGCGGCCGCGAGAGGCCCAGGCGGCGCGGGCGGCGCCAAGGGCTCGACGATCCGCGCCCGCACTTCGGGATCCTTCAGCAGCGCCACGCGCATGAGCGCTGCGGCCTTCGGCGCCGCCGCCTCCGCCCCAAAGCCTCCATGCTCGACCAGCACGCTCATCGCATACCGCGGATCGTCGTAGGGCGCGAAGCAGACGAACCAGGCGTGATCGCGCAGCCCCCAGGCGCCGTGAGCGCCATGGGCGCCGCGGCCGCCGGCGTAGCTGTGCGACTGCGCGGTTCCAGTCTTGCCGGCCAGCTTGATCGGGCCGAGGTCCATCTGGGCCGCCTTGTAGGCCGTGCCGCCGACGTCGTTGGCGACGCTGGCCATGGCGGCGCGGACGAACTGCAGGTGCTCGGCAGCCACCGGCAAGTCGCCGCCGGCGGTCCCCGGCGGCTGTATCGTATCGCCGATGGAATGGATCAGGCGCGGCTGCAGGGCCTTGGAGCCATTGGCCAGGCGCGCGACCATAACCGCAAGTTGCAAGGCGTTCACGGAAACATAGCCCTGGCCGATGCCAATGTTGGGCGTGTCGCCGGGGCGCCAGATTGGGTCACGCGGGAAGGCGCGGCGCTTGTAGGCCCTGTCCGGCACCACGCCAGGTTTCTGACCGGGAATGCCGAGATCGAAGGTCTGGCCGAGCCCGAATTTGCGGGCCGTGGCGGCGATCCGGTCAGGCCCGACACTGAGCGCTGTCTGATAGAAGAAGATGTCGCACGAAGACTTGATGGCGTTGTGCATGTCCTGGACCCCGTGG
>DATCEL010000333.1:0-2132 GCA_036510115.1 Caulobacteraceae bacterium | reverse complement strand
AAGTCGCTCAAGCAGGCCTCCTACGACATCCAGCATCAGGCCTGGTCCAAACAAGATGTGGCCGGGCGACCGGGTCGCCTGAAGATGGTCGAAACCCAGGGTCAGCAGCCGTTGCCCGACGCCACCGATCATGTGCTGGCGCTGCAACGGGCGGCCACCGGCGCTCAGCCCATGGGGATCAGCGCGTCGGCCATCGCCCCGCCCTATTCGCCGCTCGTCGCCGAGGCTCTGCAACTGGCGGCCATCGCCGCGCTCGGCGAGGCGGGCGACGATCTCTACGACCGGCTGGCGGCGCTGCCGGGCGACCAATATGGCGCCGACACCTGTCTGCATGACGCCAAGCTCAACCTTTATCAGTGCCTGGCGGTGGCCAAGCCGAACTATGAGGACATCTATTGCATGGGCCAACATGGCGTCAGCGACACCGGCGCGTGCCTGGTCAAGGCGGCCGGTCTGGCTCTGCCCGCCGAGGCGCCGCCGCCCCCGCCGCCGCCGAGGCCGGCCACGAGGTCCTCTGCCAGGCGCGCTGAGACGTTGGCGGCGCGTCCTGGAACCAGGACAGCCGCGCGCGTGGCGGCGATCCCGGCGGCCAGCGCCGCCGCGCCCCCTGCCGCTTCCGTCCCGATTTCGGACCCGGCCGCCAACCTGAGGGCCAACCTGGTCGCCGGAAAGATTGCGAACCCGGTCGACGATATGACGACGAACGCGATCAACACCCCGAACGCCTACCCGACCGCCACGCCGACGGATAACCCGGCCGCGAGCCAGCCCGCGAACTCGGAAATTGTCCCCACGGCGACCCCGGGAGCAGCCGGCTGATTGCATAGAAGCGCGGCTTGATGTATCGAGCCGCACCATTTTTTTGACGCGGGCCGGTCGCGGTCCGTAACGCCGCGCGCACCCACGCGCGGCGGATTTCTTTAGAGGCAGGTCCATGGCCGATATCGTTCTGAATGTTGAACTTCGCGAGCACACCGGCAGCGGCGGCGCCCGCGAAGCCCGTCGCGAAGGCCTGGTTCCCGGCATCCTCTACGGCGGAACCCAGGCGCCCGTGGCCATCGCCGTCAAGGAACGTGCGTTCCACAAGGCGTTGCACACCGGCAAGCTCCTGGGTCACCTGGTGACGCTGAAATACGGCGACGAGATTCAGCCGGTGATCGCCAAGGATGTGCAGTTCCACCCGGTGACAGACCGGCCAGTGCATTTCGACCTCTACCGGGTCGAGGCCAATCAGATGATCCGCATCGAGATCCCGGTCCACTTCCGCAATCACGAGGAATCGCCCGGCCTGAAGCGTGGCGGCACCCTGAACGTCGACCTGCACGCCGTCGAGGTGATGGCCCCGGCCGATCGTCTGCCCGAGGAATTCGTTGTCGATCTGACCGGCCTGGAGATCGGCGATTCCGTGCGCGCGGCCGAACTGATCCTGCCGGAAGGCGTGGAGCTGACCGCGCACCACCGCGATTCCACCGTGGCCTCGATCGCCTCGTCCTCGTCGATGATCGATGAAGAAGAAGAAACCGTCGCCGAAGGCGAGACCCCCGAAGCCGCCGTCGTCGAAGAGAGCGAATAGATCACCTCTCCCTTGAGGGAGAGGTCGAGACGCGCCGGAGCGGCGCGTCCGGGTGAGGGGTTCGACGGCCGGCGGATTTGTCTTGGTCTATCAAACAGTTGAGGATCGACTGAGGATTCACCGATGGCATCGCCATCTCATTTGGACAGCGCGTTCTCGAAGACGCCTTACCCCCTCACCCGGAGCGGCTGGCGCCGCTCTCGACCTCTCCCCATGGGAGAGGTGAGAAAACCATGCTGATCATCGTCGGGTTGGGCAATCCGGGGCGGCAGTATGCGGCCAACCGGCATAACCTCGGCGCGATGACCGTGGAGGCCATCGCCCGGCGCTGGAATTTCGATCGCGAGCGTTCCCGGTTTTCAAGCCTTGCCCGCGAGGGGATGATCGGCGAGGCGCGAGCCCTGATCCTGAGGCCACAGACCTACTACAACGAGAGCGGGCGCGCGGCCGGAGAGGCCCTGGCGTTCTACAAGCTCTCGGTCGCCGATCTGGTGGTCTTCCATGACGAGGTCGATCTCGCGCCCGGACGTTTCCGGATGAAGACCGGCGGCGGGGCGGC
>DATCEL010000332.1:0-10056 GCA_036510115.1 Caulobacteraceae bacterium | reverse complement strand
CCGCCGATGGGCCGCGCCGGGCGTCCGGGTGGCCACGGTCACGCGGGGTCCCGGCAAGGCTCGCACCTATCTCCTGAGCGTAGCCTCGGGGATGAGCGTTCCAAGGCACCGCCACGAGGGGGTCGAATTGGTTACCGTGCTCAAGGGCGCCTACAGCGACCGCGGTGATATTCACGCGCCGGGCGATTTCGCCGAAAACGACGAAGCGGTCGATCACCGGCCGACGGTCACCAGCGACGAAGAGTGCGTCTGCCTGATCTGCGCCGACGCGCCGCTGATCGCTCTCGACTGGGTGGGCAAGGTCTTCCAGCCGCTGGTGCGCATCTGATGGGCCTGGTCGAGGGTCTGGTCGGCTCACTCCTGTCCCTGGCCGCTCCGCACGGTATCCACGTCGATCACGACCTCGCCTATGGGCCGGGGCCGCGAGCGCGCCTGGACGTCTACCGCTCGCCGATGACGCCGCCCGGCGCGCCGATGGCGGTGTTCATCTATGGCGGCAGCTGGCAATCGGGCGACAAGAGCTTCTATCGTTTCGTCGGCGACATACTGGCCTCGCGCGGCATCGTCACCGTGATCCCGGACTATCGGGTCTATCCGGCGGCCGTCTATCCCACCTTTCTGCGCGACAACGCCCAGGCGGTTCGCTTCGCCATCGACCATGCCGGAAGTTGGGGCGCCGATCCGCGCCGGACCTACCTTATCGGCCATTCCGCCGGCGCCTACGATGTCGCCATGCTGGGCGTCGATCCACGCTGGCTGGGTGAAGTCGGGCTCGATCCGGCGAAGGACATCGCCGGCGTCGTCGGCCTCGCCGGCCCTTATGATTTCCTGCCGCTGAGCGACAAGAGGTTGAAGATCATCTTCGGGCGACCCTCGGGACGGGCCGACACCCAGCCGATCAATCACGTCACCGGCGTTGCGCCGCCGATGCTGCTGCTCGCCGGCTCCGCCGACAAGGTGGTCGACCCCGGCAACACGACGCGCCTGGGCAAGGCCATCGAGGCGCGCGGCGGCACGGCCTTGGCGAAGATCTTTCCAGGCGTCGGCCATGTCGGGATGCTAACCGCCCTGCTGAAGCCATTTCGCGGTCGCGCGCTCGTGCTGGATGAAATCGTCGACTTCATCAGCCAGACTCCGACCCAGGCAAAGCTGGCGGCATGAACGGCCTGCCGCGCTTTTTCGCCGGCTACTTCGGCGCCCTCGTCGTCCTCCTGGCGCTCGACGCTGTGTGGATCACCCTGACCGGCCCCACCCTCTATCGCCCGGCCCTTCACGCTGTCTTGGCGAGCGGTTTTCGGCCGGTCCCGGCGGTGCTGTTTTACCTCACCTATGCGGCCGGAGTGACCGGGCTGGCGAGCCTGCCGGGCCGAGGCGCGGGCCGCTGGACGGGCGCGGCGTGGCGCGGCGCCCTATTGGGGCTGGTCGCCTACGCCACCTACGACCTGACCAACCAGGCGACCCTCGCCGTCTGGTCCAGGCAAGTCACGGCGCTCGATCTGATCTGGGGCGTCTTCCTTACCGCCTGCGCCGCCACCGCCGGCTACGCTGCCTCGGGCTTGATCAGGCGCTGACCGGTTTCAGCCGATAGTGGCTGACGCCCCAATGGAAGCCGCCGGCGTGGCCAAAAAGGCCGGCCGTAGCCAGAAAGAACAATCGCCAGCGCCGAATCCACAGCTTGGCGTCCTCGCCGTAGACCTCTCTCAGGATCTGGGCGATGGGCGTCTGATGGCTGTCATAGTTGGCCAGCCAATCGTTTGCCGTGTGCGCGTAGTGCGCGCCGCTCCAGCGCCAGTCTGCCTCGAGGTGAAACAGATCGCCGAACTCGCGGATGAGACTGTGACTGGGCATCACCCCGCCTGTGAAGAAATGCTGGGCGATCCAATCGCTCGGATCGTTAGGATCGAATCTATAGGCGGCCGAGCGGTGGCTGAAGACGTGCAGGAAGAGCCGCCCTTCAGGCTTTAGCCAGCCGCGGGCGCGGGTAAGCAGGGCGCGCCAGTTGGCCATGTGCTCGAACATCTCCACCGAGACGATCCGGTCGAAGGCGTGGGGCGCATCGAAATCGTTCATGTCGGCGGTGACCACCGAGAGATTGGCGAGGCCCCGGCCCCGCGCGCGCGCCTCGATGAAGGCCCGTTGAGAGGCCGAGTTGGACACGCTGACGATGCGCGCGTTGGGATAGGCGGCGGCCATCCACAGGCTGAGCGAGCCCCAGCCGCAGCCGAGCTCGAGAATATCCTGACCGTCCTCCAGGTTGGCGCGCTCGCAGGTCTCGGCCAGCGCCAGTTCCTCGGCCTCGGCCAGAGTCTCTTCGCCAGTGGGGTAGAGGCAACAGGAATATTTCAACCGCGGCCCTAAGATGAGCTCGAAGAAATCCGCCGGCAATTCGTAGTGCTGGGCGTTGGCCGCCTCCACATGCTCGGCAATCGGCCGCGAAGCCATCTGCCGAGCGAAGGCCGGATCGTTCGTCGTCCGCCCGAGGGACCGGCGGGCGCGGCCGACGAGCATATTCACCGCCGCTCGTCGGATGGGGTCCGGCAGCGGCGCGCCCTCGAAGGCTTTGATGGTGTTGGCGATGGCGCTCATTGTGCGGCCCTCTTCGGTGGGAATGGGAACATCGGACTGACGCGCGCCTGATAGCGGCGATAGGCCTCGCCCGTGGAGCGCAGCATGGCGGCTTCCAGCGGCGGCACACCCGAGCTGAAGCGCAGCAGAGCGAACATCAGGACGGGCGCGGCGAGAGACGCCCAAGTCCAGGGCTCGCCCAGCCGCACGGCGATCGCCGGATAGGCGCACCAGCCGAGCCACTCGAAAAAATAGTTCGGATGTCGCGACCACGCCCACAGTCCGGCCTCGCACACCTGGCCGTGATGGGCGGGATCGGCCTTGAAGCGTTTCATCTGACTATCCGCCAGGGCTTCGCCGCCGACCGCGAGCGCGAGAATGGCTGCGCCGACGACGTCGCCAGCCTCCACGCCGGCGCCCGGCGCGCGCGCCGCCAGAACCACCGAAATCGCCAACAGCGCGCTGGCAGGTCCCTGGACGAGAGAGAGGCCAAGCATGTGTTTCTGAAACGCCGGACCCCATTCACGCCGGAACTGGGCGTAGCGGGCGTCCTCCGGTCCACCTGCGACACGCCGCATGACATAGACGCCTAGACGCAAGGACCAGAGTGCGACCATCGCGGCGACGAGGATCGAACGCCACCGCGTCCCTCCGGTCGTGGCGACGGCGGCCAGCGCCAGACTCACGCCGGTTCCGAAAGTCCAGAAGACGTCCGTCCAGCCGCCATTGGCGACCGCTCGCTGAACCGCCCAACTGACGGTCATCGTCAGCGTCATGGCGACGAGCACGGCGATCACCAGCGCGATCGGACCCGTCATTTCAGACCCGCCGGTAGTCGATGAGCGAACCGTCCTTGACCTTGCCTTGGAGCGCCGCCCACGACCCCTCGGCGTCGTACCAGTCGACGATGTCGGCGTCGCCGGCCAGGGTGTAGCGGGTCGCGGCTATCGATCCGCCTCTTACAGGTCTCAGGGTCTGGCCCTCCTGCCGCGAAACCCGCTCACGCATCACCGCCCCGGTTTCCGGGTTGAACAACGGTCCGCTCAGCGCATGCTGGTTCCAATGGGTGAGCGGCAGAGTATCAACAGGCAAGACGTGGGCGCCCTTTCCTGTCTTCACCAGAACGCCAGTGGAGGCGCGAATGGCGCTTACCTGCTCGGCCTTGCCGTTGGTCAGGGTATGGCTGGTGAGTTCGACGAAGCGACCGTCCCGCCAGGTCTCTGTCGCCTGATGGTGATAGCGGAACAGGGTGATCGGACCTAAGGCGACCGCCATCACCGCTTCGATCCTGACGACGAAGCTCGTCTCGCCGCCGTCGAATGCCAGAGTGTGGCGACCGATGCGGTGACCGCCGCGCCAGACCTCGAACGCCAGGCGGCGTTTGGCCGGCAAGAGCGCGCCTGCCCGCGCCGCCGTCGCGCCGACGGTCGCGAGCCCCAGGGCCAACGCCGCGCGGCGATTCAAACCCTCGTTCACGCTCGAAAAGTGCTCGTCATTCCCGTTGCTACGAACGGCCGCGGGTTTTGGATTTGCGTCGCGCCCAGGAACGGCTAGTTGCCTGGGGCGCCCCAACAGGAAAACTTCGCTCAATGGCCTCCAAGCTCGCCGAAGACCCGCGGATCGATCCGCGCATCAAAGCCATCTTCGCTCCCTTCCCGGAATCGCCGCCGGCCAGGAACGCGGCCAGTCGCGACGAGATGCTGGCCGAAGAGAACTCACCGGCCGGTCAGGCTCGCGCCGCGGCGACCAAGGCCATACTGGCGACGATGGATAACGATCAGGTCGCGCCGTCCGCCGGCCTGACCGTCCGTACGGAGACCTTCGTCTCCGCGCCCGACAGCAATGAGATCAAGCTCCAGTTCATTCGTCCGGAGGGCGACGAACGACTGCCCTGCGTCTTCTATATTCACGGGGGCGGCATGGCGAGCATGTCGAGCTTCGACGGCATGTATCGCGCCTGGGGCCGGGTCATCGCCGCCGAGGGCGTGGCCGTGGCCATGGTCGACTTCCGCAACTGCATCGCCGCCTCTTCCGCGCCCGAAGTCGCCCCCTATCCCGCCGGCCTCAACGATTGCGTGTCCGGCTTGAAATGGGTCCGCGCTCACGCCGACGCCCTTGGCATCGATCCGGCGCGGATCGTGGTCGCCGGCGAAAGCGGCGGGGGCAATCTGACCCTCGCGACCGGACTGAAACTGAAGAGAGATGGCGAGATCGGCCTGATCAAGGGTCTCTACGCCCTCTGTCCCTATATCGCTGGCCAGTGGCCGCAGGCGCGCTATCCCTCGTCGAGCGAAAACAATGGCATCCTTCTCGATCTGCACAGCAACCGCGGCGCCATGGGCTATGGGATCGAGGCGTTCGAGGCTCGCGATCCGCTGGCCTGGCCGGGCTTCGCCACGGAGGCCGACGTCCAGGGCTTTCCGCCGACGGTGATCAGCGTCAACGAGTGCGATCCGCTGCGCGACGAGGGGATCGACTTCTACCGCATGCTCATTCGCGCCGGCGTTTCGGCGCGCTGCCGACAGGTGATGGGCACGATCCACGGCACGGAAATCTTCGCCGTCTCCTGCCCCGACATCAGCCGCGACACCGCCAGCGACCTAGCCAATTTCGCCAAGCGGTAGTTTGGGGCCGTTCGCTCGAAGGCGAACCCGAGACGCTTCCCCATTGATCCGGCGACAGCGCCGGCCGACAGTGCGCGCGCCCAGCTTCACGGAGCCCCATTGAGCCAGCCGCCGCCCCTCACCTTTCGCACCAAGCTCTTCTACGGGTTCGGCACGGTCGCCTTCGGCGTCAAGGACAACGGCTTTTCCTATCTGCTGCTGCCGTTTTACAATCAGGTCGTCGGCCTCTCAGCGCCGCTCGTCGGCCTGGCGATCCTCCTAGCCATGCTGTGCGATGCAATCCTCGATCCGATCGTCGGTCAGGTGAGCGACAACTGGCGTTCGCGCTGGGGGCGGCGACACCCGTTCATGTACGCCGCCGCCCTTCCGGTGGCCGTCTCCTATCTGCTGCTGTGGAACCCGCCACATTGGTCGCATGGGGCCCTGTTCTTCTACCTCGTCGCCGTGGCCGTGCTGATCCGGACGTTCATAAGCTGCTACGAGGTGCCGAGCTCGGCGCTCGCGGCGGAGCTCAGCCAGGGTTATGACGAGCGCACGGTTCTGCTCAGCTACCGCTATTTCTTCGGCTGGATCGGCGGACTTTTCCTCTACATCATCGCCTTCAAGTTCCTGCTTGTGCCGGACGCCCATCACGCTGTCGGCCAGACCAATCCGGTCGGGTTCTCACGCTATGGGGTTGTGGGCGCGGTGATGATGTTCGCCGCCATACTGATCTCCGCCGCCGGCACCCACGACCGTATCCCCACCCTGCGCAAACCGCCGGCGCGCAAGGCCACGCTGCGCGTCATGGCCAGGGAGACGATCGCCGCCTGGTCGCACCGTTCGTTCCTGTTCCTCACCCTCTCGGGCGTGGCGACATCGATGGCGGCGGGCCTCGCCGCGTCCATGAACTTTTACGTCAATACCTATTTCTGGGGGTTCAGCTCGGCGCAGATCTCGGCCCTGGCGCTTGGGGTCGTCGTTTCGGCCTTTGTCGCCCTGAGCCTGGCGCCTCTGGCCTCGCGCCGGTTCGGCAAGCGCGCGGCGGCCATTGCCGCGATGATGCTCTCCATCGTCGTCGGCCTGACGCCGATGACGCTGCGCCTCGTCCACCTGATGCCGCCCAATCATTCGCAGGCCCTGTTCTTCATCGTCCTCGCGCAGTCGGTAATCTCGGTGTCGTTCGGGATCGCCGGCGCCACTCTTGTTTCGGCGATGATCGCCGACGTCGTAGAGGACGGGGAACTGAAGACCGGCCGGCGCTCCGAGGGCGTCTATTTCTCCGCTTCGATCATGATCTCCAAAGCGGTGTCCGGGTTCGGCATCTTCGCCGCCAGCGCGGTCCTTGGCCTGATCCGTTTCCCAACCGGCGTGAGGCCCGACAGCGTCCCGGCCGGCGTACTCGTCAAGCTGGCCCTGACCTATGCGCCAATCTACGTGGGCCTGTACTTAATCGGCTTCGTTTTGATGCTGGGCTACAAGATCACTCGGGCGAGTCACGCCGTGACCCTGGAGAGCCTCGCCGCCCGCGCCGCCGCGGCGGCGGCCGAATAGGGCGAGCGGCGCTCAGCTATCCAGGTCTTCCAGACGCGCCAAGCGCCGGCGCGCCGCCACCAGGCCGCGCAAGGCGAAGCCGATCATCGCCACCCCAATGAGCAGCAACAGCCAAGTGACGGGTTCTGGCAGCCAGCCCACCGCCCGTTTGGCCGGCCCTGTCGTCTTGGGCGGTTCGGCGGCCTTGGCGGGGGCGAAGTTCGCGGGCGCTGCGCCGATCGAAACCGGATTGCCGAGGCCCGAGTCGGCGTTCAAGGAATGGCCGCCGATGACCCCTACCGGGGTGAATGGATCGCCGGGATCTTCGCTCAGCCGCCAACCATCGCCGTTCGCCGGCTCGAGCGTGGTGACGCCCGGTCCTTGCTTGGCCGGCGGTTTGCCGGCGGCGTGGCCGACGCTCCCCGCGATGATCACGGCCAGCGCGGCGCCGAGCAGGCGCCTTTTCAAGGACGGCCCTCCTTCGACTCGTCGCTACGGGAAGGAATCCTAGCACGAACTGGACCGTGGTCAGCAAATCCGGGGGCGAACCGGGCGGTCAGCTCGAATGCCTCGGCCGGAAAGGTCAGGCGGGCGAAGGTGATCCCGGCGTCCTGGCGCCAGGTCCAACGCTTGAGAACGAGGCAGGCGTGGCCGCGGGTGACGCCAAGCGCCTCGGCTGTCTCGACGTCAGGGTTGGCGGCGGCGATTTCGTGCCGCGCCTCGCTCCACGCCACATGCGCCAGCAGCCAGGCCCCCGGCGAGACCCTGGCGAAGTCTTCGTCACCCGCCACCGGAACCTCGGCGAGGTTGACCAACCGTTCCTCGAGCCCGAAAGGCCGGCCGGCGGCCATGTGCAAGCCCTTGATCGCCAGCAAGGCGCCGGCGGGTTTCAGCTCCGCCGCGTCCGGCTCGCTCTGGGCCCGGCGGATACGCCAGGAAATTCGCCTCCAGGCATAGGCTTGTCCGCGGGCCTCGATCTCCGCCTTGATGTCGGGAATGCTCAGAACCGCCGAAGCGACGTGCGGCGGAGCGACAAAGGTGCCCGCCTTGCGCCGCCGCTCGACCAGGCCCTGGACCGCCAGGGCGTGGACCGCCTTGTTCACCGTCGCCCGGGCGCAGCCATAGCGGGCCATGAGTTCGTGCTCGAAGGGGATACGGTGACCCGGAGGCCAGGCGCCGGAGGCGATCTCGCCGGCGAGGTCGGCGGTGATCCGTCGGTGCAGCGCCCAACTGATCATCGGCCGAGGATCCGTTCCAGCGTCGCCCGGTACTTCCGCCCGATGGCTTCGGCGCGCACATGACGCCCGTCCTCGACGACCCTGACTCCGCGCCGCCAAACCGTGTCCACGGCTTCTCGTCCGGCGGCGAAAATCCAACCGTCGAGGATCGCATCACCCCGACGCGCGACCAGCGTGGGGTGCTCGGCACGGAGACTGACGAGGTCGGCCGAGGCCCCGGTTTCGATCCCGAACTCGGCTTGGCCGAGCGCTCGCGCGGCGCCGGCGAGGCAGGCCAGGAAAAGGCTGGCCCCGACCGAGGGCCGCGCCTCGCTGGCCAGCACACCGCGCGCCCGCCGCGTCAGCCTCTGGCCGTACTCCAGCAGCCGCAATTCTTCCGACAGGTCGATCCGCACATTGGAGTCGCTGCCGACGCCGAACGCGCCCCCCGCCTTGATGTAAGGCGCGGCGGGAAAAATGCCGTCGCCGAGGTTGGCTTCGGTGATCGGGCACAGTCCGGCGACCGCGCCGCTGGCGGCGAGCCGCCCGGTCTCGGCTTCGTTTATGTGGGTGGCGTGGACGAGGCACCAGCGCTGACCAGTGTCCGCGTGGTCCAGCAACCAGGCCACCGGCCGAGCGCCGAGCGCGGCCAGACAGGCATCGACCTCGGCCCGCTGCTCGGCGACGTGGATGTGGATTGGCCCACCGTCGGCGAACGGGATGATCACCGCCAGCTCGTCCGGCGTCACAGCGCGCAGGCTGTGCGGCGCTACGCCGAGACGACTGTCGGGAAGCGGCGCGATCGCCGCCCTTGCGCGGCTCACGAGTTGTTCGAAGCTGTCGATTGACTGCGTGAACCTGGCCTGTCGGCTGCTGGGTGGCTGCCCGCCGAATGCCCCATGCGCGTAAAACACCGGCAGAAGGGTTAGGCCGATGCCGGTCGTCTCAGCCGCAGCGGCGATTCGCACGGCCATTTCAGCCGGGTTCGCGTAAGGATTTCCGTCTATATCGTTGTGGAGATAGTGAAATTCGCCAACGCGGGTGAACCCGCCTTCGAGCATCTCTGCGAAGGCTTGGGCGGCGACGGCCTCGACGTCCTCGGGCGTCAGCCGTTCGACAAAGCGATACATCGCCTCGCGCCAGCTCCAGAAGTCGTCGGCGCCCGGAGCGCGGGTCTCGGCGAGGCCCGCCATCGCCCGCTGGAAAGCGTGACTGTGCAGGTTGCCGACACCGGGTACGCCAATCGCGGCGCGCTCGTCGCCGGCGGCCGCGGGCACTCCGACCTCGACGCCGGAAATCGCGCCGGAGGCGCAGCTCACACGCACATCGCTCGCCCAGCCGCCCGGCAGCAGAGCCGTCTCGAACCACAGCGCGCCCATCCACACACCCTCCTGCGCGAGATTATGTCTAGACATAATAACGACGGGAGGCCAAGCATCCGCGCCATGCTCTGCGATGCGATCTGGCGGAACGCGCGTCTGGCGACGCTGGCGGAGGGCGCGCCGGGCCTGGGCGAGATGGACCACGGAGTCGTGGCCTGCCGCGAGGGTGATATCGTCTATGCGGGCCCGGAGAGCGACGCGCCGACCCTGGACGCGCCGCGCATCGTCGACTGCGAGGGCCGCTGGATCACACCTGGCCTCGTCGATTGCCACACCCATCTGGTGTTCGCCGGCGATCGGGCTGGCGAGTTCGAACGCCGGCTCGCCGGCGAAAGCTATGAAGCCATCGCCCGCGAGGGGGGCGGCATCCTGTCGACGGTGCGGGCGACGCGGGCCGCGAGCCGCGAAGCGTTGGTGGAAAGCGCCCTCATTCGCGCCGACGCCATGATCGCCGAGGGGGTGACCACGGTGGAGGTCAAGTCCGGCTACGGACTGACGCTGGAGGCCGAGACCCGGCAACTCGAAGCCGCGCGTGAGCTTGGCCGCCAGCGCGACATCACCGTCACCACCACCTTTCTCGGCGCGCACACAATGCCGCCAGAGTTCGCAGGAAATTCCGCTGATTATATAGATATCCTATGCCGTGAAATGATCCCAGCGGTAGCGAGCGCCGGCCTCGCCGATGCGGTCGACGCCTTCTGCGAAAGCATCGGCTTCAGCGCCGCCGACGTGCGGCGTGTGTTCGAGTCCGCGCGC
>DATCEL010000331.1:0-4756 GCA_036510115.1 Caulobacteraceae bacterium | reverse complement strand
GATGTCGCCCAATACGAAAAGGCCATCCAGACCGCGTTCCGCGAAGTCGCCGACGCCCTGGCTCGGCGCGGCACGATCGACGAACAGTTGGGCGCCCAAGCCGCGCTCACCGACGCGGCCCATCAAACCCTGATCCTGTCCAACGCCCGCTATGAGCGGGGCGTGGACACCTATCTGAATGTCCTCATCGCCCAGCGCACCTACTACGCCGCCCAGCAGACCTTGGTGACGACGCGGCTGGCCAGGTCGCTCAATCTGGTGACCCTCTACGGCGTGCTGGGCGGCGGTCTCGATACGCCAGCCGAGGGAGGTTGACACGACAACCCTGGCCGAACGGCTCGGTTACGGCCCGGGCGAGCGGCTGCTGATCGTCAACTGCGACGATCTCGGCTCCAGCCACGCGGCCAATGTGGCCATCGAACGGGCACTGAACGACGGTATCGCCACCAGCGCCACCCTGATGGTCCCCTGTCCCTGGGCGCGCGAGGCGGTGCGCCGCCTGGCTGGCGCCGACATCGGCGTGCACCTGACCTTCACCGCCGAATATCCAGGCTACCGCTGGCGGTCCCTCACCCGGGCAGTTTCGCTGCACGACTCTGACGGCTTCCTGCCGGCGACCGCCGCCGAAGCCATTGCCAAGGCGACTCCCGACGACATCCGCGCCGAGGGCCGCGCTCAGATCGAGCAGGCGCTCGCGTGGGGTGTGGACATCACCCATCTCGACTCGCACATGGGCGTCGTCCAGATCGACGCGCGCCTGTTCGAGGTTTACCTCGACCTGGCGGCGGAATTCGCCTTGCCGCTGCGCATGTTCGGCGCCCGCACCGATCAGTTCCTGGGGTTCAACGGTAAGGAACGGGCGACCAGGCGTGGCGCGATATTCGCCGATCACATCCTGGATTCATGGGGCGGGTCCATGCGTGAACTGTTGTCCGACAAGCTTCCGCATCTCGCCGAGGGCGTCACCGAAGTCTTCGGTCATCCGGTGGACGACGGACCTGAACTGCGCGGTTACGATCCAGATAATGCGCAAGGCCGCGTGGACGACGGCGTCTGCTTCTCCGATCCGGCGGTAAAGGAGATGATCAACTCCGCTGGCGTGACTCCGATCAGCTATCGGCCCCTGAGGGACATGCAGCGGGCGAAATAGCAGCTGATTGAGGCGGCCCATCAAACCCTGATCCTGTCCAACGCCCGCTATGAGCGGGGCGTGGACACCTATCTGAATGTCCTCATCGCCCAGCGCACCTACTACGCCGCGCAGCAGACCTTGGTGACGACGCGGCTGGCCAGGTCGCTCAACCTGGTGATCCTCTATGGCGTGCTGGGCGGCGGCCTCGATGCGACGACGGGCGGTTGAAACGACCCCGGTCGTCGGTCAGCTTCGAAAATTGAGCTCGACATTCACCCCATCGGGATCGGGGAGGAAGAGCTGCTTGAGCCCGATCGCCGCGAAGTCGGTTTCGCGGAAGGCGATGCCGCGCGCCACCAGACGGGCGCGCATGGCCTCGAAGTCTTCGGCCTCGAAGGCGACGTGATCGAAAGCTCCGGTCGTTTGCGCGGACTCACCCGCCCCGCCGACCAGATGCACCACCGGTCGGCCGCCGAGATAGAGCCACGCCCCAGGGACCGGAAACGGCGGCCGCTCGCCGTCGGTCATGCCTAGGGTCTCGACGTAGAAGGCGCGCGACCGCTCCAGATCGGCGCAATTGACGGTCACATGGTCGAGCCCGCGCAGGGACATGGGCGTGATCCTTCCTGAGCGCGGCGCCGCGGCGCCTACCGATCCACCTTGGTCGATAGCACGATCGATGAGGTTGTGCGCTCCACGCCGGTGAGGGCGCCCAGGGCGTCGATGAGGGCGTCCATTTCCGCCACGCCGGGCGCGACCGCCTTGGCGATCAGGTCGAACGGCCCGCTCACCGATTGCAGGAGCCGCACCGCGCTCATTTTGCGCACAGCGGCGACCACGGCCGCCGACTGTTTGTGCGAGACCGTTATCAGCACATAGGCATGGATCTGGCCGCGTTCGTGCTCCTCGGAGAGCTTTACGGTGTATCCGGCGATGGCGCCGCCGCGCTCGAGCCGCTCAAGACGGCTCTGCAAGGTCGTGCGCGAGACGCCGAGCGCGCGGGCGAGCCGCGCGGCTGGGGCGCGGGCATTTTCACGCAACAGTTCGATCAGGCGGCCGTCGAGTTCGTCCATATGTCCAGTCTTCTCGGCAGATGACCCGAATATCGTCGGCATTTCGTCGAAAATGCAATGTAAATCGACGCCAAGCCCGTCGATATAGGCCAAGCTGTTTGCCAGGGAGAGAAACCAATGAACGATGTCGTTGTCATCGGCGCGGGCCACATCGGCTCGACCATCGCCGCCTTCCTGTCGGCGACCGGCGACTACCGGGTGACCGTCGCCGATCAGTCGGCCGAGGCGCTCGCCGCGCTCGGCGTCATGGCGCGGGTCGAACACAAGGTGCTCGATGTCACCGACGCGGGAGCCTTGGGCGCGCTGTTGAAGGGCAAGTTCGCTGTCCTTTCCGCCGCCCCCTATCACCTGACCTTCCATGTCGCGCAGGCCGCCAAGACCGCTGGCGCGCACTATCTCGACCTCACCGAGGACGTCGCCTGCACACGCAAGGTCAAGGCCCTGGCGCAGGGCGCCACCACGGCCTTCATCCCCCAGTGCGGTCTCGCGCCGGGATTCATCTCCATCGTCGCGGCCGATCTCACCCGGCATTTCGACACGCTGCATGACGTGCGCCTGCGCGTCGGGGCGCTGCCGAAGTACCCGTCCAATGCTTTGAACTACAATCTCACCTGGTCCACCGACGGGGTGATCAATGAGTATTGCGAACCCTGCGAAGCGATTGTCGATGGCCTGCCCCGCCAGTCACGCGCGCTCGAAGAATGCGAGGCCTTCTCCCTCGACGGCGTCACCTACGAGGCGTTCAACACCTCGGGCGGCCTGGGCACCCTCTGTGAGACGCTGGAAGGCAAGGTGCGCAATCTCAACTACCGCACCATCCGCTACCCGGGCCACGCGGCGATCATGAAGGCCTTGCTCAATGACCTTCGCCTGCGCGATCGGCGCGACCTCCTGAAAGATATTCTGGAAAATTCCGTGCCGGCGACCCTGCAGGACGTGGTCATCGTCTTCGTCACCGTCTCGGGGCTCAAGAACGGCCAACTCGTGCAGGAAACCTACGCGAGCAAGATCTACGCCCGCGAACTCGGCGGCCGGATGGTGAGCGCCATCCAGATCACCACGGCCTCGGCGATTTGCGCGGTGCTGGACATGCTGGCCAGCGGGGCGTTGCGCGCCTCGGGCTTCGTGCGCCAGGAGGAGATCGCGCTCGCCGACTTCCTCGCCAACCGTTTCGGTCGCGCCTACGCCACCGAAGAGACCTCGCCTCGCGCCCTGGACGCCGTCGCGTGAGCGGACCAACGCCCGGCGAAACCGGCGCGCTCCTCGCCCGATTGGGCGTGGACAAGGCCCTCGTCACCGGCGGCGCGCGCAAGGTGACCTCGCCCATCGACGGCGCGGTGATCGCTCATGTCCATGACGCCTCGACGGAAGATTGCGCCCGCGCCATCGACGCCGCGCAGCAAGCCTTTCTCGCCTGGCGCGTCGTCCCCGCGCCCCGCCGCGGCGAGCTTGTCAGGCTGCTCGGCGAGGAACTGCGCGCCGCTAAGAGCGATCTCGGCGCGCTGGTCACGCTGGAGGCCGGCAAGACCGTTTCCGAGGGCCTGGGCGAAGTCCAGGAGATGATCGATATCTGCGACTATGCCGTGGGGCTGTCGCGCCAGCTTTTCGGTCTGACTTTGGCCACCGAGCGCGCCGACCACCGGATGATGGAGACCTGGCAGCCGCTGGGCGTCGTCGGCGTGATCAGCGCCTTCAATTTCCCGGTCGCGGTGTGGTCGTGGAATGCCGCCCTGGCGCTCGTCTGCGGCGACCCAGTGGTCTGGAAGCCGTCGGAAAAGACCCCGCTGACGGCGCTGGCGGTGCAGACCTTGTTCGAACGCGCGGCGGCGAAATTCGCCGACGCGCCGGCGGGGCTCTCCAGCGTCATCCTTGGCGGCCGCGAGGTCGGTGAGGCGCTGGTCTCCGACAAGCACGTGCGTCTGGTTTCGGCGACCGGCTCTACGGCCATGGGCCGAGCCGTCGGTCCGCTGCTCGCCAAGCGTTTCGCGCGCTCCCTGCTGGAACTCGGCGGCAACAACGCCGCCATCGTCTGTCCGTCGGCGGACCTCGATCTCACCCTGCGTGGCGTGGCCTTCGCCGCCATGGGAACCGCCGGCCAGAGGTGCACGACGCTGCGCCGTCTGATCGTGCACGAGAGCGTCTATGACGCCCTTCTCCCGCGTCTCAAGGCCGCCTACGCCGGCGTCACCATTGGCGATCCGCGCGCGTGCGACACCCTGGTTGGCCCGCTGATCGATCCGGCGTCATACGCGGCCATGGAGCGCGCCCTGGCCGCCGCGAAGGCCGAGGGCGGGACCGTCCACGGCGGCAAGCGAGTCGATGGCCCTGGCGAGGGGATCTATGTCCGCCCGGCTCTGGTCGAGATGCCGGCTCAGAGCGCGGTGGTTCTCACCGAGACCTTCGCGCCCATTCTCTACGTGTTGCGCTACGCCGATCTGGCCGAAGCGATCGCGCTCAACAACGACGCGCCCCAGGGCCTGTCGTCATCGATCTTCACCCTCGACATGCGCGAGGCCGAGCGCTTCTGTTCGGCGTCGGGCTCCGACTGCGG
>DATCEL010000330.1:0-9078 GCA_036510115.1 Caulobacteraceae bacterium | reverse complement strand
GGCGGGCGCGACTACGGCGGCGGGAACTGGGGCCGAAACCGTATCGGCCGCCGCCTTGTGTTTCCGCCGAACGGACGCGGGGGAAGGAGAGGCCTTGACCGGCGTGGCCCTGGCGACCTTCTTCGGCGGCGTGGCGGCAGGCGCAAGGCGGTCGCCGAACTGACGCTCGGTCGTGGATTGGCCAAACTGGCGGTCGCCGCTCGCGTCTTGCGCCCGCGCTGGAGCGACCGCGGCGGCGGTGACAAGAGCAGCACAAATAAGGCTGGCGCGGATTTCCCGCGTGGAAAGCAAATACGCTGAAACGGTCATGACGCCCCCAAGTCGCCGAAGTACGCTCAGCGACGCCCAATACCCTGTTGCTCGGATATCAGACTGTCAAGCGAAGGATGGCTGGTGGGAAAAAGTGTCGCAGGCTGATCCTCGACTGGGTGAGGGGCGCAAGACCCAAGGCCCGCGGCCTGGGCCTGGAGGCGATTTGACACGACCTATCGCCACGTCAGTCTTGCATCCGCCGCTTCGGGCGCCCAAAACAGTTGTTTGAACCCATCCGCGAGTGTCCTTCCATGGCCGAAGCTTTCATCATCGACGCCTGCCGCACTCCGCGCGGCATAGGCAAGGTCGGCAAGGGCGCCCTAGCCGATTTCCATCCGCAGCATCTGGCCGCGACGGTGCTCGCCGCGCTCAAAGCGCGAAACAATCTCAATACGGCCGAGGTCGACGACATCATCTGGGGCACGAGCAGCCAGCGCGGCAAGCAAGGCTTCGACATGGGCCGCATGGCCGCGCTCGACGCCGGTTTCGACGTCAAGGCCAGCGGAACGACTTTGGACCGCTTCTGTGGATCGGGCATTACCAGCGTCAACTTCGCCGCCGCCTCGATCATGTCCGGCATGGAGGATCTGGTCATCGCCGGCGGGACCGAGATGATGTCCTACACGTCGTCGACCGCCGATCCGAATTCCGTCGGCCTGCTGGACGGCGGCAACGCTCGCCTTCGCGCGCGCCATCCTCAGACCCAGCAAGGAATCTGCGCCGACGCCATCGCCACCTTGGAGGGCATCAGCCGCCAGGCGGTGGACGAGCTGGCGCTGGTCAGTCAGCAACGCGCCGACGCCGCCATCAAGGGCGGCCATTTCGACCGGTCGCTGATCGCGGTCTATCGCGACGACGGCTCGCTCGCTCTCGACCACGAGGAGTTCCCGAGGCCCGGAACCACCCTCGAGGGCCTAGCGGGATTGAAGCCGGCTTTCGCGGCCATGGCCAACGTGCCGATCGATTCCGCGGGGACGACCCTCGGCGGCCTGATCAACAAGGTCTATCCGGACCTGAAGATCGAGCACATCCACCACGCCGGCAATTCCTCGGGCGTCGTCGACGGCGCCGCGGCCATCCTTCTCGCCTCGCCCGCCTACGCCAAGGCTCACGGCATGAAGCCGCGCGCCCGTGTCGTCGCCATGGCCAACATGGGCGACTCGCCGACCCTGATGCTGAACGCTCCGGTCCCGGCGGCGCGCAAGGTGCTGGAAAAGGCCGGCCTGACGCTAGACGACATCGACCTCTTCGAGATCAACGAAGCGTTTTCCGTGGTCGCCGAGAAGTTCATTCGTGACCTGAAGCTCGACCGCGACAAGGTCAACGTCAACGGCGGGGCCATGGCGCTCGGCCATCCCATCGGGGCCACCGGCTCGATCCTCATTGGCACGATACTCGACGAGCTGGAGCGGCGCGACCTGAAGCGCGGTCTGGTCACCATGTGCGCCGCCGGCGGCATGGCCCCGGCGATCATAATCGAGCGGGTTTAGGGTGCGCCTCCGCCTCCCTCCCCTTCATGGGGAAGGAGGTGGAATGGCGGTCACCCGTTTCTCATACAGCGCGAACAATTTCGCAAAGTGATCGTTCAGGGAACCCGGCGGTGGGCGGGTCGCCGGATCGACCTCGCCGTTCAGCGCGGCCAGAATGGCGTGCGCCGCGGCGGCCGCGTCGCCGGCGCGATAGGTCTTGGACCACCCGACCCTCGCAAGGTCGCCCGCTCCGCCCCTGTCCGGCGTCACAGCGGTCAGGCCCGAGGCGATGGCCTCGGCCACGGCCAGACCGTAAGTCTCGGCCGCCGATCCGTGCACGAACAGGTCGGCGCTGGCGTAGACGCGCGCCAGCGCCTCGCGGTCGTCGATCGCGCCCAGCAAGACGACGCGGCCGGCGCGATCCGCGGCGCGCGCGACGCTGGCGTGGGCGAGACCGTGGCCGACGATCGCCAGAGCGAGATCTCCGCGGGTAGCGCGAGCCCTGCCGAAAGCGTCGATGACCGTGGGCAGACGTTTCTCCGGATGAAAGCGTGACACGGCCAGGAGCAGCTTGCTGTCTGGCGGCGCGCCGCACCGAGCGAGCAGTTCGGCGCGCAAGACCTCGTCACGATGCTCGGGCCCGAACGCGCCCGCCTCGATCCCGAAGGGTATGGCGACGGCGTTGGCGACACCGTGAGCCGCCAGCCGCGCCGCCAGCCATTCGCCGCCGGCCACCGTGGCGCCGAACCGCCTGGAAAGTCGCCTGAGCCGCGCCCACCACGGCCACGCCAAGGTGTCGATCGCCTGGCGGGAGATCATTCGGTCCAAGGCCGTGTGGGCGTAGGCGGCGGCGACATCCTGATGAAAAACCAGCACCCTTGGCGCCCGGCCGGGCCATGTGGCGGCAATCGTGGCGCTCGCCCACGGCGAGGAGGCTTCCACCAGATCCGGCGCGGTCGCCTCGAGCGCCGCCCAGACCGAGCGCCGCCCCGCGAACCTGCGGTAACGTGAATCGAACGGCATCGTCGGGCTCGCCAGCCATCGGACCTGACCGCCCACGCGCGGTTCGACGCGATCGGCCGCGCCGGGCGCGATCACCGTCAGTTCATGACCCGCGCGCGCGGCGGCGGCGAACTTGGCTTCCACATAGCGCCGCACCCCGCCTCCGGCCTCGGCGTAAAAACCGTTGACGTCGGCGATCTTCATGGATGCTCTGTCTTGCCGGTCAGGCGACCGCGCGCCGCGGACCGCGGACCAGGGCTTCGTAGCGAGTCAAGAGTCCCGCCATGTCGGCTTCCCAGGAGAAGCCCAGGCTGCGGGCCCGCGCCGCCGCGCCCATGCGCGTCCTTCGCTCGGCGTCGCCCGCCAGGGTCCGCGTGGCGGCGACGAAGGCGTCGATGTCGCCGGCCGGCGCGAGGAAGCCGGTAACGCCCTCGCTCACCAGACACCGGCTGCCGGTGGCGTCGGCGCACACCGCCGGAAGGCCGCTGGCCATGGCTTCCAGCGTCACCGCCCCAAAGGTTTCGGTGTCGCTCGGGAACAGAAAGATGTCGGACGACGCATAGGCGACCGCGAGCTCATCGCCATCCAAAAAGCCGGTGAACACCGCGCCCGGCGCCGCGCGCTGCAGCATCGACCGGTCGGGCCCATCGCCGACGATCAGCGGCAAGTGCGCAACGTCTCTCAGACCCTCCATCACCCCCGCCAGTGTGTCCAAACGCTTTTCCCTGACCAGCCGACCGACGAAGGCGATCACCGGCGTCCCGTCCGCCGCCCCAATCGTCGCGCGGAAGGCGGCGCTGCGCCGGGCGGGATCGAACCGTTGGGTATCGACCCCGCGTCCCCAAACGGCGATGTTATCGGCAAATCCGTCGGCGATCAGGCTGTTGGCCATCGAGGCCGATGGCGCATAGACCTCATCGCAGGCGCCATAGAAACTTCGAAGCCTCGCGGCCACGAAATCCTCGAGGAACTTCAGGCCATAGTCCTTGAGATAGGTCTCGTAGCGCGTGTGATAGGAGGCGACGACCGCGGCCCCCATCGTCCGGCCGAAAGCCAGCGCCTGATGGCCGAGGACATCGGGCGTTGCGATATGGACGATGTCTGGAGCGAAGGCCTCCAGCCGCCGGCGAAGGGCCGGCGTCAGCCCCAGCGTCAGGCGGTATTCTGGCCGGAAGGGGAGCGGCGTGGACGGCGCCGGCGCCAACTCGCCCTTGTGCGCGAAGGCCGCTTCCCGCGCCACCGGGGCCACAACCAACACCTCGACGCCGACGCTCTGGAGATAGCCGACCAGACGGTTGAGGGTCAGAGCCACGCCGTCGGCGATGTGGTTGTAGGAGCTGGTGACCAGCGCCACGCGCAACCGCCGGCTCATCTTTGACGCCCTTCAGCCGGCGTAGAAGAAGCGCTCTTCGGCGATCTTGCCGCCGCGCAGGGTGTAGAGAGCGATCTCGTCGACGCTCATTCTCTGGCCGCTCTGCTTGCTGGTCACATCCATGGTGAACCTCACCGCGAATTGGTCGCCATTAACCCAGGGTCCCTCGACTTCGGCGCCGTGAAACTCGTTCTGGCCCGCCCACCATACGCCCTTGGCGCGAGCCGCCGCCTTGCCTCGGCTCACAGGTTCGGCGCCGCCGAATTCCACGCTGACGATATCGTCGGCCCAGTACCTTTCACCCGCTTCTGCGAATTTGCCTTGCTTGCACATCGCCACCAGGCCGTCGGCGACATCACGGGTGGTCATCACGCATCTCCGATAAGTTCAGGGCTACGCGTACTGGGCGGAGGTCATAGCACGGGAGTCTGAAGCCCGCGCAAGCGTCGCCGCTTTCATCGTCGATCCGCAGGCCTTAAGCAGAACCTCATGACTGGTCTGGTGATCCGCCCCGCCCGCCGCGAGGACATGGCCATCGTGCACGCCTTCATTCTCGAACTGGCCGAGTACGAACGCCTGGCGCATGAAGCCGTCGCCACTATCGCCGATGTCGAGCGAGCACTGTTCGCCGATCCGCCGCGCGCCGGGTGCGACATCGCCTGGCGGGGCGAAGAAGCGATCGGCTTCGCCCTATGGTTCTACAACTTCTCTACCTTCGTCGGCCGGCCCGGTATCTGGCTTGAGGATCTCTTTGTGCGGCCGCACGCGCGCGGCATGGGCGCGGGCAAGGCCCTGCTGGCTGGCCTCGCCCGCCGCTGCGCGGAAGAGAACCTCGGGCGGCTCGAATGGGCGGTGCTCGACTGGAACGCGCCATCGATCGCCTTCTACGACGCCCTGGGCGCGACCGCCCTCACCGACTGGACCACGCGCCGCCTGACCGGCGAGGCGCTCACCCGGCTGGCCGCGGATTGAGCCGATGGACGCCCGCTGGAGCAACTTCTACTTCCTGATCGGCTCGGCCTCGGCGGGGCTCATCGGCTTGATGTTCGTGGTCGTAACCCTGACCGCGGGCCGGGAACGGGCTTCGTCGCTGCGCGGCGTCGCTCTCTATTCCACGCCCACCGTAGTTCATTTCGCGGTCGTGTTCGCCGTCAGCGCGGTCACTCTGGTTCCGGCGATCACCGTGCGCGAAGGCGCAATCGCGTTCGGACTCATCGCCCTTGCGGGCTTGGCTTGCGCCTTGCGCTCGGCCATCGGGATCGTGCGCGCGCCGTCCCACCTTCAACCGCCGCACTGGTCGGATTTCTGGCTCTACGGCGGTCTGCCGGTGGTTCTTTATCTTGCTCTCGTCGCCGTCGCGGCCGGGGTGTGGGCCGACGCCGCCTGGACGGCCCGCGCCATGGCCGGCGTGCTGCTCGCCCTGCTGCTGTTGGCCATCCGCAACGCGTGGGACACGATCACTTGGATCGCGCCCAGGGCCGATGCGGGCGACTAAAGGCGCACGACGATTTTGAAAAGCGCGAGCTCGGCGCAATTCCGGCGTCGCCACTGAACAGTGTGCAAACCGTCGCGGTCGGCGTGATAGGAAGAGTGTGATTGAAAAGGGGAGCCGCTATGCCCGACCTGCCCAAGCTGATGCCCACCAGCGCCGAGGCCGAGAGCTTCGGCGGCGTCACCTATCACATCAATGGCGAGCTGGTGCCCGTCTTGACCATCGATGTCAGCCAAACCAGCGTCTACTTCGAGCACCACATCCTGTTGTGGAAGCACCCCACCGTGCGCATCAGCCTCAAGGCGGTCAGCGGGGCGCTCAAGCGGATGATCGCCGGCATGCAGATCTTCGTCACCGAGGCGCGTGGCCCAGGCATGATCGCCTTCAGTCGTGATGGCCCCGGCCATATTGTCCCGGTCCACATGCCCCAGGGGCGCGAGCTCGAGGTGCGCGAGCACCAGTTTCTCGCGGCCACCGACGCCATCGACTACAGCTTCAGCCGGGTGAAGGGCGTCTCCAACATGCTGTTCGCCGGCACGGGCTTCTTCATCGACAAGTTCCACAGCCACAAGGGCGATGGCATCCTGTGGCTGCACGGCTACGGTAATGTGTTCGAAAAGACCCTCGCCGCCGGCGAGAGCATCGACATTGAACCGGGCGGCTGGCTGTACAAGGAGCCCGCCGTGCGCATGGACACGGTCATCGATCGCCTCTCCTCCGGCATCTTCGGGGCCAACGCCAACCTGATCCTCAACCGCTTTACTGGACCAGGCCGCGTAGGAATTCAGTCGATGTACGTCCACTACGTCACCGAGACCTGAGCCGTCGGTGACCTTCCGCCTCGCCACGATTGGCTATGAGAGTCAGGCCCAGGGCGCGGTCATCGAGCGGTTGAAGGCCGCCGGCGTCGCCGTGGTCCTGGACGTGCGCGCCATCGCCGCCTCGCGCCGTCCGGGTTTTTCCAAAACGGTTCTGGCCGCCAGCCTCGCCGAGGCTGGGATCGACTACCGGCATTTGCGGGCGCTGGGCACACCCAAGACCGGCCGCGAGGCCGCCAGGGCCGGGCGCACAGAAGACATGCACGCGATCTACGAAGGCCATTTGGAAGAGCCGGCCGCGCAGGCGCAACTGGCTGAGGCAGCCGATATCGCGGCTCGCGCGCCAGCCGCCCTGCTCTGCTACGAGTTCGATGCTCGCCTCTGCCACCGCGCCGTCGTCGCCGCGCGGATCCAGGATCGCATCGGCTGCGAGGTGGTCGACCTGTAGAGCGTCGGGGGCGATTGGCCCTTGCGCCTGAGAAGAAATCGGGCGGCTTTGCGTTGCAAGTTTGGCGAAACCATCCTAGGCGTCGGCCTTAGTGGCGTATCTCAAAGATCCACTCGCCGAGGCGAGAGAGGGAATGGCCATGAACTCCAAAAGATTCCTCGGTTTGGTCGCGCTTGCCGCAGCCTCGTCCTTGGCCGGCTTCACCGCCCAAGCGGGAACCCTCGGCATTCAGTATTTTGACGTCGCCAATACCGGACCGGCGGGCGACTTCGGGGTCTGCTGCGGCCCACCGGCCTCGACCCAGGAGGTTGTTGCGCTCGGATCGGCGCTCGGACCCGACGGTCTGCCGGTGGCGACGCTGGGCTCCGTCAATGATCAGAACGGCACCGGGGAAATCCTTTGGTGGTCCACCGCCTCGACGTCACCGGTGGTGAACTCGACCGGCAGCGGGACCTTCACGCTCGGTCCGTTGACCAACATGTTCGCCCCTAACAACACCGGCCCGGATAACTCCAGTTTCTTCGAAACCGCCATTCTCTCCGGAACCTTGACCGGGACGGGGGCTGACGCAAAGATCACCATCATTTCCGACGACGATGCCCTGGTCTATCTCAATGGCCTCTACGTCGGCGGCAACCCTGGCGTTCACCCCGATGAAACCGCGGTCATTGATCTTGGCCATCTGACGGGATCGAATTCTCTGGAAATCTTCTACGCTGACCGCGCCCGCGTTGGCGCCGATCTGTCCGTCAACATAGCGGGGGCTTCGGTGCCGGAACCGGCTGCCTGGGCGCTGATGCTCGTTGGCTTTGGCGGACTCGGCGCCGCATTGCGCGGCCGGCGGTTGCTCACCGCCGCCTGACGGCGACACCACGACTACCGCGTCGGCGTCCACTTCTGAGTGTGGCAGAAGACGGCTAGGCACCCCTGCACCGCCAGATCGCCATTGGCCCTGAGGCTGAGATTCGCCCGATAAGAGCGCCCGGAATCGGGATTGTAGATGCGTCCGCCCGTCCAGCGGTCCTCGCCCGCCGGCTTGAACGCCGAGAGGATGCGTAAGCCCAGGATCGGGTGGTCGCGTAGGGCGGGATCGGGGTTGGCGACATCCACCACCGGACGTCCCGTCGCCGGGTCGGTGCGATCTTTCAGCCACACGATCGTCCCGCACAGGTCGGCGCCGCAACGCGCGACGCGGATCACCGCGCCCCTGTCGGCCGTCAGCCAGTCGCCCACCGCTGACGACGCCGTAGCCGCGAGAGGCGCGAACGTCAGGATTGCGGCGAAGAGCGGAAGTGAAGCGAACCTCATCGCCCCTCTTAGGCTAGCGCGGCCACAATTCCCAACGGTGACGCTCGGATCAACGACGGGGCGGTCCTCCTCCCCCCGAGGGGGAGGAGGAGACAGGCGCTAACCTTCTCCCTCCGTCGGAGGAATACACGAGGCCGCGCGCCCGCTACCCGCGCGATGGCGGCCTAACGACGATAGTCGCGACCACGGTAGAAGCGGTGAGCGTAGCCGCGGTGATAGTAGCCCGGGCCGTAGTAACCGGGGCTGCCGTAGACATAGGCCGAGCCGTAGTAGGGCTGGGCGTAGCCGTAATAGGGTTGGGCGTAGCCATAAGCGGGATAGGCGTAAGCGGGCTCGTAGTAGCTATGCGAAGACAGCGCCGAACCCAGGGCGAGACCGACAATGCCGCCGGCGATGGCCGCTCCGACGCCGTCGCCGCCGTAGCCGCGATGCCCGTCCCAATCGTGGGCGGAGGCGGGCGATGCGAGGGCCAACGAGCCAGCCGCGAGGCTAGCGGCCACCATGCCGAGGTTGAGAATCTTGTTCATCGAAATCTCCGAAATCCGAACAGTTGGCTCAAAAACAGACTCACCAAGAAAGTGGGCTGCGTGAGCGGGCCAGGGCGCACAATCGACGCTGGCGGCTGAACCCCGCGTGAATGCGGGGTTCACCGGCCAGTCGGCTATCCGGCGAGCGGGGTGACCGCTTCAGACAGCGAAAACCCGTCGCGTGCCGCGCTTCAATCCACCAGTTTCTGGCTCAGATAGACGTAGTGGCGCGCCCACCGGCGGGCATTGAGTTCCGGGTCGGCGTCGTTGGCGTGACCGCCGAAGGTGTTCTCGTAGTAGAGATAGGGATCGCCCAGCGCTTCCAGTTCG
>DATCEL010000329.1:0-2377 GCA_036510115.1 Caulobacteraceae bacterium | reverse complement strand
CCCCGCCCCCCTCCCGGCCTTCGGCCGTACTCCCCCCGCGTCGCGGGGGGAGATCGCCGTTTACTCTTGCGACTAGCCGCTCAGGCGATACCGCCGCCGAGGCCGGAATAGTAGGTCCGCACTTCCGTCCCCCATTCGGAGTCTGAACCGGTCAGACGGTCCTGCTCATAGGCCGGCGACGCCTCGAGCGACTTCTTGTCGACGTCGACCACGAAGCCATCCATGGCCGTGTCGTAGTTGAGTTCGTTCCACGGCAGGGGATGATATTTCACGCCCACGCCCAGAATGCCGCCAAAGGCCAGGGCGGCGAATTCGACCTCGCCGGACGTCTTGTCGATATAGATGTCCTTGACCGTGCCGAGCTTCTCGCCGGCGTGATCGAAGACGGCTGTTCCCTCGACCTTGCTAGCCGCGATCAGGGAGGTATCGGTCGATTGTTTCATGGGATCGTTCATCTGGGCGCTCCGGGTTGGGGGTTTGGGATATGATCCGAACCCCGGCGAGGCGGGTCGGTTCCTAAGGCCAAGGCGCCCAATTTCGGCCTCGCCTCATCCCTCCAGCATGATCCCTGAAAGCAGACGCCCGTAGTCGGTTTCGCCGCGGTGGAAGGCACGGCGGTTGGAGAAGAACTGGGTCTCTTCGGCGAAGGTGTCGGCGCCGATCCACTCTCGCTTGCCGACCCCGGCCGCCTCCAGCCGCGAGAGCACGAAGCCCGGCAAGTCGAAGCGGCGCTTGTCCGCCGCCGCGCCGGGGGCGAAGAACCGCGCGAAGGCCGGATCGCGGCCCTCGAACGCGGCCAGGAACTCCATCCCGACCTCATAGGAAGCCGGTCCGATGCACGGACCCACGGCGGCGGCGACGCGCGCGCGTGTGGCGCCCAGACCGATCATCGCCTCTACCGCTTCGCCGACCACGCCCGCCAGAGCCCCCCGCCAACCGGCATGGACGGCGGCGACGATGCGCGCCTCGCCATCGGCAAGGAGCACCGGCGCGCAATCGGCCGCCAGGGCGCCGCAGATGAGCTTGGAGATCTTGGTGACGACACCGTCCGCCTCCGGACGATCGCCGCGCCACGAACCTTCGGCGGTGATCACGCGCGCTGAATGGACCTGGTAGCAGGTCGCCAACGCTTCCGGCGCCGCGCCGAACCAGGCCGCCGCCCGACGCCGATTTTCGGCCACCGCCGCGGGATCGTCGGTCGAGCCGACGCCGACATTGAGGCTCTCGAAGACCCCGCCAGACACCCCGCCGGCGCGGGTGAAGAAGGCGTGGCGCACGCCGGCGACCTCAGCCAGCAAGGACGACTGCAGAACCGGCGGCGCGGTCATGGAAAGCCCGGCGGCGCGAGGCCCGGCGAGGCCAGGCAGGCGGCCTGGAACAATTCGCCCATCTGGTCAGGCCCGATGAGCCGCTCGACCTGGCGCGCGATCTTGGCCGCCTGCGCGGGATTGGCCTTGGCGAGCGCCGCCGCCCGCGCCTTGATCCCGATGGCCCTCAGGAACGGGCCTTGAGCGACCGGCCCGTAAGCCCGCGCGTCGCCAGCGGCGGCGAGGAAAGCGCGAAAATCCACGCGCGCGGTGAGATCGGCGTCTCCCGGGTTGTCGAGCGGCCCTTCCTTACGGTGCGACTGGAGCGCCTGAAGCGTGTCGCCGGCGCCGTCGCCGCCATAGTCGATGAAAATCCCCGCGCCGCCGGCTCGGCCAATCAGTCCACCGATCTGTGCGCCAAACCGTTCGAGCGCCGGCGACCATTCGACGAGGCGCCTGGTTGGCGACGCGGTGGAGATCTCTCGGCAAGGCTCGCCGTCAACAAAGACCAGCGCGCCGGCAGCGTCCACGCCGACCCGCCGTTCGCGCCAGCCGTCGCTGCGCCTGACGGCCTGACGGATCGGCAGGCAATCGAGAAACTCGTTGGCGAGGATGATGATCGGCGCATCTTCACCGATCTCGTCGATGCGCGATATCCACCGCGCGGAAAGCCGCTCCGCCTGACGCCGGCGCAAGGGCGCGCTGGTTTCCAGCAGCACCAGATCGATTGCTTGGAAAAATCCCGGCGCCGCCCTGGCCGTTCGGAGCACATCGACCATCATCGTCCCGTCGCCTGGCCCAAGCTCAACCAGCCGTACGCGCGCCGGCTGGCCGAGCCCGGCCCAGATTTCGGCCGCCCAGGCGCCCAGAAGCTCGCCGAACGTCTGCGAAACATGTGGCGCGGTGATGAAGTCGCCCTCGGCGCCCAGGCTCGGCCGCGTGGCGTAGTAGCCATCTTCCGGATCGTGCAGGCAGGCCTGCATATATTCGGCCACGGTCATCGGCCCCTCGGCGCCGATCCGCGCGATGAGGCAGTGGCGGAGTGAACCTCTCCCTGGAGGGAGAGGTCG
>DATCEL010000328.1:0-2862 GCA_036510115.1 Caulobacteraceae bacterium | reverse complement strand
CGCTCGCGGCGCCGGGCCACGGCCTCTGGCCGGGCTTCGTCGTGGATCAGGCGCCAGCGCGCCTCCACCTCGGCGAGATCGGGGCGAATGACATCGAGATCGACCTCGCCCACCGGCGCCTCGTCGGAATCGTCCACGGCTTCGGGGGCGATGAAGGCGAGCGCCTGACCCTTGGCGACCACTTCGCCTTTTTGGGCCGCAAGGGCGGCGATGCGGCCGGCGACGGGGGCGGCGACCACATGCTCCATCTTCATGGCCTCAAGGATGGCCACGGTCTGACCGGCGCGGACAAGCTCGCCCTCCGCGACTTCGATCGCCCCGACCGTGGCCTGCAGGCCGGCGGCGATGACCTCGGTTCCCGGCGGGGCTTCGACAGGGGCGTGATTTTGCGGGGCGGTCTCGGCGGCGGGGGCGAGCGTCCAGCCGGGCAGCGCCTCGGCCGCCGCGACGAGCTCGGCGGCATGTTCGTCGATGAAGCGTGTTGTCGCCTCGCCGGCCAACACCTCGGGGCGGGCGAGCAGGGCGCGCAACAGGCTGATGTTGGTCTCAACGCCTTCAATGCGGAACTCGGCCAGGGCGCGCGCGGTCTTCGCCGCCGCCTGAGCGAGGTCGGGGGCCGAGCCGATGACCTTGGCGATCAGGGAGTCGAAATCCGGGCTGGTGGCGTAGCCGGCCCAGCCGTAGCCATCGACGCGTACGCCGGGCCCCGATGGCGGCTCATAGGCTTCCAGACGCCCGCCGGAAGGGGTCAAGGTCCCGTCGGCGTTCAGCGTCTCGAGATTGACCCGGGCCTGGATGGCCACGCCCCGGGGCGGTGGTGTCGCGGTCAGGCCGATGGCGGCGAGGGTTTCGCCGGCGGCGAGGCGGATCTGGGTCTGGACGAGGTCGAGGCCGGTGACCTCCTCGGTGATGGTGTGCTCTACCTGTAGACGGGGGTTGGCTTCGATGAAGGCGAAGTCGCCGCTCTCTACGTCGAGCAGGAATTCGATGGTTCCGAGGTTGCGATAGCGGACGGCGGCGGCGATCGTCGCGGCGGCGTCGTAGAGGCGCTCCCGCACCGTCTCGTCGAGGTTCGGCGCCGGCGCGATCTCGACGATTTTCTGATGCCGGCGTTGCAAGGAACAGTCGCGTTCGCCAACGGCCAGAACGCCGGTGCGGTCGCCGGCGATCTGCACCTCGATGTGACGGGCCCGCTCGATCAGGCGCTCGGCGTAGAGCCCGTTGTCGCCAAAAGCCGCCAGAGCCTCTCGGCCAGCCGAAGCGAAAGCCGCGGCGATCTCGCCGGCCTGGCGCACGATGCGGATACCGCGGCCGCCGCCGCCGGCCACCGCCTTGATCATCATCGCCGCGCCCTCGGGAAGAGACGCGAAGAAGGCTTCGATCTCGGTTTGGCGCGCTGGCCCGTTGACGCCGTCGATCACCGGAACGCCGTGGCGGGCGGCGAAGGCGCGGGCCTTGGCCTTGTGGCCCAGGGTCTCCAGCACCTCCGGCGACGGACCGATGAAGGTCAGGCGGGCCGCCTTGCAGGCGCCGGCGAAGGCCGCGCTTTCGGAGAGGAAGCCGTAGCCGGGATGGACGGCGTCGCACCCGGCCGTCTTGGCGGCGGTGATCAGCGCTCCGATGTCGAGATAGCCGGCGGCGCCGGCGCCGGGGAGGGCCTGGGTGTTGTCGGCGGCCTTGACGTGCAGAGAAGCCCCGTCGCCGGCGGCGAACACGGCGGTGGCGCCCAGACCCAGTTCGCTGGCGGCCCTGGCGATGCGGATGGCGATCTCGCCGCGATTGGCGATCAGAATATGCTTGATGGGCATGCGACTCCTATGGACCCCACGCGGCCACCATAGGGATGAATGACGGCGCGCCAATCCCATCCGGCTTGACTCTGTGCATTCCGCGCCTAGAACAAAAACAGAACAAACAGGGATTTCCGAATGTCGCGCGAGGCGCGTCTCACGGCGATGCGGGCGAAGCTCGCCGTTTTCGAAAGGACGGCGGAGCGCGAGGTGCTGCCGTTTGGCGACGCGCGCGTGGACGCGGCGCTGCCTGGCGGCGGCCTGCCGCTCGGCCGCTGGCACGAGGTGGCCGGGGAGGGGATGGATATGGAAACGGCCGTGGCCGCCTCCGCCTTCGTCGCCGCCCTGGCCTCCTCTCTGGCCGAGCGGGGGGAAGTGGTGTGGATCATGCGCCGCGACGATCTTTACGCGCCGGGGCTCGCCGGTCTCGGCTTTCCCGCCGAACGTCTGATCCAGGTGTGCGTACGTGACGAGGCCGAGGCCCTGGCCGCCCTGGAAGACTCCCTGGGCGCGGCCGGCGTCATCGCCGCCATCGGCGAGGCGGAATGCCCCGATCTTACGGCCGGCCGGCGGCTGCAACTGGCTTGTGAGCGGCATGGCGCCACCGGTTTTCTCATTCGTCGACGCCTGTTTGGCGGCGAGACGCCGCGCAAGGGTTCGGCGGCGGCCACGCGCTGGCGCATCGCGCCCGTCCCCAGCGAACCGGCGCCAGGAGAGCCTGGCCTCGGCCCGCCGCGCTGGCGCGTGAGCCTGGAGCGCTGCCAGGGCGGTCGCACGGGGGTTTGGATCACGGAGAAGAACGATGGCCCGCACCCTTTGCGCGTGGTCGCCGAACTGGGCGATCGAAAGCTGGATTCGCCGCAACCCTTCGCTCTCGCGGGGTGAAGCCTTCGCCCTGGCGGCCACCGAGCGCGGGGTGCGGCGGCTGATGGCCGTGGACGCCGGCGCGTCGGCGCTGGGTCTTTTCGTCGGCCAGAAGGCGACGGACGCGGTCGCCCTGGCGCCGGAACTCGTCATTGCCGAGGCTGATCCGGAGGCCGACAGCCAGGCGTTGGCGGCGCTCGCCGACTGG
>DATCEL010000327.1:0-3477 GCA_036510115.1 Caulobacteraceae bacterium | reverse complement strand
TAACCCATTGAGATTGTTAGGGCCGATTTGAACCTATTTGGGAGGTAACTAACTGATATTATTTAAACAACGTCAGCTTCCCAAGCTGAATGTCGCGAGTTCGATTCTCGCCGCCCGCTCCAGGGACCACGAAGGGCTTCGTCAATTTCGCCGCTCCGAATGTTCGGGCTTGGGCGGGCAAACGAGATGCCGGCCAACCATTTGCTGATGCTCGCGTTACCCGTTGAAGGCGGGCTATGATGACCGCCGCGCTGGGTGCGCTTGGAGGAAAGACGATGAAGAAAACGGCTTTGACGTGCTGCACGGTTGCCCTGCTTAGCTGGACCGGGGCGGCTTCGGCCAATCCGACGGTCAATGGCGCGGCGGCGGGCGCGGTCGGTGGAGCGGTTGTCGCCGGACCGGTGGGCGCGGTGGTTGGCGGGGTCGGCGGCGCGGTCGTCGGCCATCACTACCGGGGCCACAGAACGGCAAGGCGCCACGTCCGGCGGCGCCACAAGCATTGAGTCGTGATTGGCGCCTGGCAGACGGGCCAGAGCGTCAGATCAGACGGCTATCGTAAGCCCAATGTAGCAGCGCTTGCCGCTGCCGCGGGCGGCAAAACAGGTCTCTGGCTTCACAGTGGTTGCGCACCTGTTTGATATGGCGGCGCATCGCTCGCCAGCGGCCAATCTGTCGGCGGTCCTCGTCGCCCAGTCTTCGGCCGAGGAAGTAGCGGCAGTACCATTGAAACCATCCCCGCGGGTCGTTGGGGTGAATCCAGCCTTTTCGCCGCCACACCG
Source organism: Caulobacteraceae bacterium (assembly GCA_036510115.1). GTDB lineage: Bacteria > Pseudomonadota > Alphaproteobacteria > Caulobacterales > Caulobacteraceae > Acaudatibacter. The sequence continues at coordinate 2,698 of DATCEL010000327.1, read as the reverse complement.
AAAGCGGTTGGCTCGCGGTCACGCCGAAGTAATTCAGCGACGGATCCGAGCGCCCGGGCGACAGCTTGGCTTTAGCGAACCAGGTTTCTGGGAACTCATGGCGGCAGTCGGTCATGTACTTTCCGCCAAAGACGCCCAGTTCGAGCATTTCCCCGGGGGTCAGCTCTGGCTTGAAGTCAGGGTCGAAATCGCGTCCTTCGCGCATGGTCAGCCGATAGCGGTAGCCGCTCTGCATGCGGTCATCGACTTTCACCTCGCGCCCGTCCGTCACGCAGCGCTCAGCTCTTCGGCAACGAAGCGGTCGTCCATCCGCCGCCCAACGCTTCGACCAGCGAGACGGCGGTGGTCAGGCGATTGGCTTGCATCTGCACCATGGCGTCTTCCGATTGCAGGGCCGTCACCTGGGCCGTCGCCACGGTGGTGAAATCAACCGTTCCGGCCTCGTATTCGTTGTGGGTTATGGTGACATTGGCCGCGGCGTCGGTGGCCGCCGCTCGCAGTTGAGCCTCCTCCACCAAATAGACGCGCTGGGCGGCCATGTTGTCTTCCACGTTCTGGAAGGCGACGAGAACGGTCTGACGATAGTTGGCGACGGCCTGATCATAGGCGGCCCGGGCCTGGCGCACCTTGGCGGAACGGGCGCCCGCATCGAAGATCGTCTCGGCCGCCTGGGCGCCCAAGGACCAGAAGAAGCTGGAAGCGTTGAACAGCTGCCCGAGGTTAGGCGCGGCCAATCCGGCGTCGCCGGTCAGGGTCAGGTTGGGATAGAAGGCCGCCACCGCCACGCCGATAAGTTCGCTTTGGGCGGCCGCCGCGCGTTCGGCGTTGGCGATGTCGGGTCGACGCTCAAGCAATGCGGACGGCACGGACGTCGGGATCTGCGGGACTTTCAGAGTCCATGGACCCGGGGCCAGATTGAGCGATGCGGGCGGCTCGCCGGCTAGAACCGCGATGGCGTGCTCCATGCGCGCCCGCTGCTGGATGAGGTCGGTGTTGGACGCCTCAGCGCCTTCGAGTTGGGTTCTGGCGGTCAGCACATCGCTGCGCGCGGCGTTGCCAGCGGCGTATTTGTTCTGGGTGATCGCCAGGGTGCGCGTGCGAGCTTCAACCGTGCCATCGAGCACGCGCTTTTCCTCGTCCAGTTCACGCAGGGAGATGTAGTCGGCCGCCAGTTCGGTCTGGGCGGAGAGCCGCGCGTTGGCGACCAGCGCGGCGCTCGCCTGAGCAGAAGCCTTAGCGCTGTGGATTTGCCGGCGCACGGCGCCCCAGATGTCCGGCGCCCAGGTCGCGCCGATGCTCACCCGATAGGCCGCTCGCGTCGCACTCTGATTGACGGTGGTCCCGCCGGTCCCCGTCCCGCCAGTGCCGGTTCCGCCGGTCCCGGTTCCACCCGTTCCCGTGGTGGTGACGTTGCCGGATCCGCCGCCGCCGGAGACATTTACCGACGCATTGGCGGTGACCGTGGGCCACAGGGCCGCCTGATCCTGGGCGACAAGGGCGTGCGCCTGTCGATAGGCGGCCTCCGCCGCGGCCAGGGTTTGATTGGAAACTTCCACCCTGGCCTCCAGGGCGTTCAGGGTTGGATCGCCGAACACCGTCCACCAATCCCGGCGGTCGGCGGCGTCCGACGGATGAGCCGGAAGCCAGCCGTTCGATTCCTTGTAGGTGACGGGCGTCGGCGTGGTCGGTCGATGATAGTTCGGACCGACCATGCAACCGCAGACGAGGACGAGGCTCGACAGGACGAAACGGCGGACATTGGACATGACGGGACTCATTCTCAGAATACGGGCGCCGGATCTGGCATGGCGCCCGACAGGCGGCGGCGCGGTCGTCGGCGCCGGCTCAATCTATCGAGGTAGAGATAGACCACCGGGGTGGTCAGCAAGGTGATCACCTGGCTGACCAGCAGGCCGCCGATAATGGTCACGCCCAAGGGACGACGCAGTTCGGACCCTTCACCCCACCCGATGGCCAGGGGGGCGGCGCCCAGAATCGCCGCGAAGGTGGTCATCATGATGGGCCGAAAGCGCGTGAGCGCGGCTTGGCGGATGGCGTCGTGGGCGCTCATGCCGCTCTCGCGCTCCGCGGCTATGGCGAAATCGATCATCAGAATGGCGTTTTTCTTGACGATGCCGATCAACAGAATGATGCCGATGAGCGAGATGATCGTCAGTTCCATATGGAAGAGGATCGAGGCGACCAGGGCGCCGACGCCGGCCGACGGCAGGGTCGAAAGCACGGTCAGGGGGTGGATGTAGCTCTCATAGAGGATGCCCAGGACGAGGTAGATGGCCACCAGGGCGGACAGGATGAGGATGGGTTCGCTCGACGTGGACTGCTGGAACACCTTGGCCGTGCCCTGATAGCTGCCGTGGATCGTGGCCGGCATGCCGATCTGGGCCTCGGCCTGGGCGATGATCTTGGTCGCGTCGCTGAGCGACTTGCCGGGCGCCAGGTTGAAGGAGATCGTCGTCGCCGGCGACGTGTCCTGGTGATTGACCGAGTTCGGCGTCGCGCCATCGGCCCAGCGGGCGAAAGCCGAAAGGGGCACGATGGTCTCTGGGGTGGTGCTGACCGCGACGCCCTGAGAGGCGGCCCTGCCGGGCGGCGCCGCCGGTCCGGCGACGGCGGTGGCCCCCACCGCCAAAGCGCCGGCGGTGCTCGCCGCGAGCGCGCCGGGTTGGCCGGCTCGATT
>DATCEL010000326.1:0-2106 GCA_036510115.1 Caulobacteraceae bacterium | reverse complement strand
GGCCTGCGGAAACGAAGTCAGCACCTCGACGATGCGCTACCGCGAACAGCGGCAGGAGGCGGTGATCGACGTCGCCGGAAAGACGCGCACGCCGTCTTCATGGAATAGGCGCCAGAGCAGGGTGCTGGCGGCGACCGTGGGATCGACCAGCTCATCCTCGCCGACAGTTTCAAACAGCGCCTGAGCGGTGATCCAGGCGTCCTCGGTAGGGCCACGAGCATCATCCTCGGCGATGTTCTGGATCAGCAGGCCGCCGGCGCGCCAGTGAAGACCGTCGCCCACGTCGATCTGACCCACGGCTAGGCGCACCCGCGTCGGGGTCTGCTCCGAACGGCTGAAGTAGGTCTCGGCCGCCAGGGCCAGGGTCTCGCCTTCGATGTCGGTCACGCCCTGGTAGCGCTCCGTGTCCGGGCCCTGGTCGATGGTCATGACGAAGGCCCCCTTGCCGAGCAGAGCGCCGGCCCCGGGCCGGGCGAAGCCCTCGCTGGCGGCGGCGACGCGCGCGGCGTCGAAACGGCAATAGCCGCGCAAGGACCCTGAGGTGTCGTAGTCGGCGACGACATAGGCGACCGGTCCGTCGCCCTGGGCCTGGACGATGAGGCGGCCCTCGAACTTCAGGCTGGCGCCGACCAGGGCGGCCAAGGCGCAGGCTTCGCCGAGAAGATTGGCCACCGGCTCGGGATAGGCGTGGCGGGTGAGGATCTCATCGACGGCGGCGCCAAGCCGGACGATGCGCCCGCGTACGGGTCGGGTTTCGATCTGGAACGGAGCGACGATATCGTCGTCAGCGGTCTGGGCGGTGGTCATTTGCCGGCGGATATGGGGTCGCGCATCGGGGGAGTCACCTCAAGTTGTGTGATCTCCCCCCGCGAAGCGGGGGGAGTACGCCCGAAGGGAGCGAGGGGGGCAGGCGACGGAGCGCCGGCGGGCGGCTAAGCCCCCTCCACCACTTCGTGGTCCCCCTCCCCCGTGAACGGGGGAGGATCAACGCCTAACCTATCGCGCCGAAGCACCAGGCGAGGATGGATTTCTGGGCGTGGATGCGGTTTTCGGCCTCGTCCCAGACCAGAGAGCGCGGGCCGTCGATGACCGCCGAGGTCACCTCCTCGCCGCGATGGGCCGGCAAGCAATGCAGGAACACCGCGTCCGGCGCGGCCAGCGCCATCAAGGGCTCGCCGACCTGATAGGGCGCGAAGGCCTCCACCCGCGCCATGTGATCGCCATCGCCCATCGACACCCAGGCGTCGGAGACGACGCAGTGCGCCCCGGCGACCGCGCTCTCGAGATGCTCGGTCACCTCGACCTCGCCGCCATGGACCAGATCTTCTGCTCTCGGCTGGAATTTCGCCGGACAGGCCACCTTGAGGGTGAAGCCGAACCGGGCGCTGGCGTGGATGAAGCTGGCGCAGACATTGTTGCCGTCGCCGACAAAGGCGATGGTCTTGCCCGCGAGCGGCCCGCGATGCTCCTCGAAGGTCATCAGGTCGGCCATGATCTGGCAGGGGTGACTGCGCTCGGTGAGGCCGTTGATCACCGGCACGGCGGCGGCGGCGGCGAAGCGCTCGACCTCGTCATGGCGGTCGGCGCGGATCATCACCGCGTCGACCATGCGCGAGAGCACCCGGGCGGTGTCTTCGATGGTCTCGCCACGGCCAAGCTGCATGTCCGCGCCAGTGGAAAGGATGCCGGCGCCGCCGAGCTGGCGGATGGCGGCGTCGAAGGAAAATCGCGTGCGCGTGGAATTCTTCTGGAAGATCATCGCCAGGGTACGGCCGGCGGCGGGGGCGTCGGCGTCCACGCGCGCTTGACCCCAGCCCTTGCGCGCCCTCTTGCGGGCGTGGGCGTCATCGAGGATTCCCCGTAGCGTCGCCGCGTCGAGATCCCATAGGTCGAGGAAGTGGCGGGGAGCGGCCATCAGGCGGCCGCCCTGCGCCGCATGGCCTCGCAGGTCGCCTCGAGTTTTTCGACCGCCTCGCGGGCTTCGGCTTCGGTCAGATTGAGTGGCGGCAGCAGGCGAACGCAGTTGTCGCCGCCGCCGGCGATGAGCAGGCGCTGATCGCGCGCGGCGGCCATGAACTCGCGGTTGTTGGGAATGAGCTGTACGCC
>DATCEL010000325.1:0-6675 GCA_036510115.1 Caulobacteraceae bacterium | reverse complement strand
CCCGCCGTATCGTCGAGGCGGCGCGCGCTCGCGCGGGAGACGATATCTCCTGAACGGCAATCCCATCGCGCCAGACCTCGCACGGCCGCGGGCTTTGCAATCAATTCCCAAGCCTTACCCCCGCGCGGGCGCCGCCATGGGCGCGCCTTAGCGAACAGAACCCTTCAAGAAGGATTGAAATGGCGGACGATCTCAGCATGAACCCCTCTCGCGAGGATTTCGCGAACCTGCTCGAAGAGACCATGGGCTCTGGCGACTTCGCGGAAGGCACCGTGGTCAAGGGCCTGGTGGCGGCCATCGAAAAGGACATCGCGGTGATCGACGTCGGTCTCAAGACCGAGGGGCGGATCGCGGTCAAGGAATTCGGCGTCGACGAGGAGGGTCGCGCGACGCTCAAGGTGGGCGTTACCGTCGAGGTGTTCCTCGAGCGCATCGAAAACGCCCTCGGCGAAGCAGTGATCAGCCGCGACAAGGCTCGCCGTGAAGAGGCCTGGACGCGCCTCGAAGGCGTGTTCGCCAAGAACGAACCGGTCATGGGCGCCATCGTCGGGCGGGTGAAAGGCGGCTTCACCGTCGATCTGGGCGGCGCTTCGGCCTTCCTGCCCGGCTCTCAGGTCGACATCCGACCGGTACGCGACGTCGGCCCGCTGATGGGCAAGGAACAGCCGTTCGCCATCCTCAAGATGGACCGTCCGCGCGGCAACATCGTCGTTTCCCGCCGGGCCATACTGGAAGAGGCCCGCGCCGAGCAGCGCACCGAACTGGTAAGCCAGCTCCTGGAGGGCGAAGTGCGCGAAGGCGTGGTGAAGAACATCACCGACTACGGCGCGTTCGTCGACCTGGGCGGCATCGACGGCCTGCTGCATGTCACCGACATGAGCTGGAAGCGCGTCTCCCATCCCAGCCAGGTTCTGGCCGTTGGCGACACAATCAAGGTCCAGATCATCAAGATCAATCCCGACACCCAACGCATCAGCCTGGGCATGAAACAGCTGCAGTCCGATCCGTGGGACGGCGTCGAAGCCAAATATCCGCCGGGCGCGAAATTCACCGGCCGGATCACCAACATCACCGACTATGGCGCGTTCGTCGAGCTAGAGGCGGGCGTCGAAGGTCTGGTGCACGTCTCGGAAATGAGCTGGACGAAGAAGAACGTCCATCCGGGCAAGATCGTCTCCACCTCCCAGGAGGTTGAGGTTGTGGTCCTGGACGTGGACGCCTCCAAGCGTCGGGTGAGCCTGGGTCTCAAGCAGGCGATGGCCAACCCCTGGGATCAGTTCGTCGAGCATCACCCGGTCGGCTCGACGGTCGAAGGCGAGGTCAAGAACGCCACGGAGTTCGGCCTGTTCATCGGTCTCGACAACGACATCGACGGCATGGTGCATCTGTCGGACATCGACTGGAACGCGCCCGGCGAAGAAGCCATGGCTCGCTACAAGAAGGGTGACACGGTCAAGGCCCGCGTCCTGGATGTCGATGTCGAAAAGGAACGCATCAGCCTCGGCATCAAACAGCTGAGCGGCGATCCCATGGTTGGCGATTCCCATCGCAAGGGCCAGGTGGTCACGACCACGGTCACCGAGATCACCTCTGGCGGAGTCGAGGTAAAGTTCGGCGACGAAAGCGCGTCGATGACGGCCTTCATCCGCAAGTCGGACCTTTCCCGTGACCGCTCCGAACAGCGCCCCGAACGGTTCGCCGTCGGGGATCGTCTGGACGCCCAGATCACCAACATCGACAAGGCCGCCCGGCGCGTCTCCCTGTCGATCAAGGCTCTGGAGATGGCCGAAGACAAGGAGGCGATCGAGAAGTTCGGCTCCTCCGACAGCGGCGCGTCGCTCGGCGATATCCTGGGCGCGGCCCTGCGCGAAAAGGCCGCGACCAAGGAATAGATCGGGGCGGAGGAGCCGCGCTCCTCCGCCTCCGCCCGTCTCCGTGAAAGCGGTCGCGGCGTTTTGGCAAGTTCGTCCCGCGTATCCCCTTGATCTTAGGGCGAGTTCGCGCAATGCTCCGAGTTGCGTCAGGGGCAGTGTGTGATGATCAAGTCCGAGCTGATCGCGGCCCTGGCGGCGGAGAATTCTCACCTCACTCAGCGTGACATCGAACGGGTGGTGGGTGTGATCTTCGAACGCGTCATCGCCGCCCTCGAGGCCGGCGGTCGCGTGGAGCTCCGCGGTTTTGGGGCCTTTTCCGTTCGCGCCAGATCGGCCCGGGCGGGGCGCAATCCGCGCACCGGCGCCGCCGTTAACGTGCGCGCCAAACACGTGCCATTTTTCAAGAGCGGCAAAGAGTTGAGAACGCGGCTCAACGCCAAATAGATAAGGGAAGCGCGCGCGTGTCCGTATTCAAGGAATTCCGGGACTTCGCCGCTCAAGGCAATGTCGTCGATCTGGCGGTCGCCGTGGTCATTGGGGCGGCGTTCGGCAAGATCGTCACCAGCTTCGTGAACGACATCATCATGCCGCCCATCGGCCTTGTTACCGGCGGTATGGATTTCAACGCGTTGAAGTGGGTGCTCAAGCCGGCCGACGTGGCGAACAAGATCGCTGGGGTTTCGATCAACTACGGAACCTTCATCAACACCATCATCCAGTTCGTGATCGTCGCCGCGGCGATCTTCCTCGTCGTGAGAATGCTCAACAACATGAAAAAGAAGCCGCCCGAGGCCGTGGCAGCGCCGCCGGCGCCAACGCCGACCGAGGCCCTGTTGGCGGAAATCCGCGACCTGCTGACGAGCCGAAGCGCGAGCGCCTGAATTGCCCAGGCGCGCCGTAGTTCGGGCGCGCCGTCTGTTCGCGTGGAGCGCATAGTGGCGCTGGCCAAGATTTGCGGGCTGTCCACGGGCCCAACCCTTGATGCGGCGCTTGCCGGTGGGGCGGCGTTTGTGGGTTTCGTCTTTTTCCCCGCCAGCCCGCGATACGTATCCCTCACGACCGCCCAGACTCTGGCGACGCGCGCGCGGGGGCGAGCGGGGATCGTCGCGGTGACGGTCGACCCGGACGATGATCTCGTCGACAGCCTCATGGCCGAGCTACGGCCCGATTTCCTGCAACTTCATGGACATGAGAGCCCAGAGAGGGTGCGGGAGATCGCCCGGCGGAGCGGCGCGGGCATCATCAAGGCCATTCCGGTCTTGAGTCAGGCCGATCTCAATATCGCCGCCGCCTACGATGACCAGGTCGACCATCTGATGTTTGACGCCAAGGCCAGCGCGACCGCCCCGCGGCCTGGTGGTTTGGGCGAGGCTTTCGATTGGTCGATCCTTGCCGGCGCGCGTTTTCGCCGCCCCTGGTTCCTGGCGGCCGGCCTCAACCCGACCAATGTCGTCGCCGCCGTCGCGACGTCCGGCGCGCCGATGGTGGACGTTTCCTCTGGCGTGGAAAGCGCGCCCGGCCTAAAGGAGCCCGCTCTTATCACCCGCTTCCTGGCCGCGATCGATCGCTCGGCCGCCTGAAGAGCCTCCCGCTGAATAATCTCTCGCCTCGAGCCAATGACTACGACGCGTGGCCGGATGCGCGTGGGCGTTTTGGCGACTACGGCGGCCGGTTCGTGCCCGAAACTTTGATGCCGCTCGTGCTGACGCTGGAGCAGGCCTATGCGCGGGCCAAGGCGGACGCCGGGTTCCAGGCCGAGCTCGCCGGCTATCTGTCGAGCTACGTCGGCCGGCCGAGCCCGCTCTATTTCGCCCGTCGCCTTTCCGAGCATCACCGGGCGAGAATCTGGCTCAAGCGCGAGGAGCTCAATCACACCGGCTCGCACAAGATCAACAATTGCATGGGCCAGATTCTGCTTGCCCGGCGCATGGGCAAGACGCGGATCATCGCCGAGACCGGCGCCGGCCAGCATGGCGTGGCCACGGCCACCGCCTGCGCGCTCTTCGACCTTCCCTGCGTGGTGTACATGGGCGCGGTGGACGTGGAGCGGCAGGCGCCGAACGTCCTGCGCATGCAGCTCCTGGGCGCCGAGGTGCGGCCGGTTACCAGCGGTTCTGCGACCTTGAAAGACGCCATGAACGAAGCGTTGCGCGATTGGGTCGCCAATGTTTCCGACACCTACTATCTGATCGGTTCGGCCGCCGGTCCGCACCCCTATCCGGTCATGGTTCGCGATTTCCAAACCGTGATCGGGCGCGAAGCGCGGGCGCAGATCCTCGAAGCCGAAGGCGTGCTGCCGGATGCTTTGGTGGCCTGCGTCGGCGGCGGGTCCAACGCCATCGGCCTCTTCCATCCCTTCCTCGCCGACGAGAGCGTGCGCTTGTTCGGCGTCGAGGCCGCCGGCGAAGGCATGCAGAGCCGGCGGCACGCGGCGGCTCTGGCCGGCGGCCGGCCAGGAGTGCTGCACGGGGCCCATTCCTACCTGTTGCAGGACGGCGACGGCCAGATCCTCGAGGCCCACTCGATCTCCGCCGGCCTCGACTATCCTGGCATCGGCCCCGAACACGCCTGGCTGCGCGACGTTGGGCGGGCGCGCTATCTGACGGCCACCGACGAGGAAGCGCTCGCCGCCTTCGCGCTCTGCGCCAGGCTGGAAGGCATCGTCCCGGCGCTGGAATCCGCCCACGCCCTGGCGAAATTGCCGGAGGTCGCCGCCGAAGTGGGCAAGGACGGGATCGTTGTCCTGGGTCTTTCTGGCCGCGGCGACAAGGACCTGGCCTCCATCGCTCCGCAGCTGGGGCGCCTGGCGTGAGTCTCAAACGAATCGAGGCGCGTTTCGCGGCGCTGAGCGGTGAAGGCCGCGCGGCGTTCACGCCCTATATCGTCGCCGGCGATCCCGACGCCGACACGGCCTGGCGGATTCTCGAGCGCCTGCCCGCCGCCGGCGCGGATCTCATCGAGTTGGGCATGCCGTTCTCCGATCCCATGGCGGACGGCCCGGCGATCCAGCGCGGGGCCGCTCGCGCCCTCGCCGCGGGCATGGACACTGCCGGCGTTCTCGCCCTGGCCCGCCGGTTCCGGCTCGGCGATCAATCAACCCCGATCGTGTTGATGGGTTATTACAACCCGATCTTGAATTTCGGGCTGGTAGCGTTCGCCGCGGCGGCGGCGGAGGCCGGCGTGGATGGCCTGATTGTCGTCGATGTGCCGCCGGAGGAATCCGGCCCCTTGGCCGACGCGCTCGAGGCGCACGATCTGGCGCTCATCCGACTGGCGACGCCGACCACCGACGCGGCCAGGCTGGCGATCGTCGCGCGTCGGACGAAGGGCTTTGTCTATTTCGTCTCCGTGACCGGGGTCACCGGCGGCAAGGAGGCTGACGCCGGATCGATCAAGAGCCAGGTGGAGCAGGCGCGGACCGCCACGCGCCTGCCCGTCGCCGTCGGCTTCGGCGTCAAGACCGCCGAAGGCGCTGCGAAAATCGCCAAGATCGCCGATGCGGTCGTGGTCGGCTCGGCCCTGGTCGAGGTGGTGTCGGAGTCCATCGCACTAAAGCGTGATCCGGTCCCGAAAGTTCTGGATACCGTCGCCGCCATGGCTCAGGCTGTGCATTCCGCCCGGGCAGGAGGCTGACGTGGCCCTGACCGACGACAAGAAGAAGCGGCCGATCCGCAATCCAACCCCCCCGGTGGGTCGCGAACGCGGCGGGTGGCTGGCCAAGATCGCGCCCGGCGTGCGCAAGCTCGTCTCGCGCCATGAGACCCCCGAGAATCTGTGGGAAAAGTGTCCCGACACCGGGGAGATGATCTATCGGCCGGACCTGGAAGCGGCGCTGTGGGTCACGCCGTCGGGGCGGCACATGCGCATCCGGCCGAACCTGCGCTTCGCCTACACTTTCGACGGCGGCCGCTGCAAAGCCCTGCCTCTGCCGAAAACCCCCGACGATCCGCTCGAATTCACCTACGGCAAGCCCTATCGCGACAGCCTGGCCGCCGCGCGCAAGAAAACCGGCGAGACCGACGCCATGGCCGCCGCCGTGGGCGAGATCGGCGGCCAGACGACCGTGGTCCTGGTCCAGGACTTCGCCTTTATGGGTGGCTCGCTGGGCGCCGCGGCGGGCGAGGGCTTCCTCGCGGCTGTCGACCAGGCCGTGAGCCGCGACGTCCCGTTCGTCATCTTCACCGCTTCCGGTGGCGCGCGCATGCAGGAAGGCGCCTTGTCGCTGATGCAGCTGCCGCGGACAACGGCGGCGATCCAGCGCCTGAAGCGCGCGCATTTGCCCTATATCGTCGTCCTCACCGATCCCACCACCGGCGGCGTCACCGCCTCCTACGCCATGCTGGGCGACATTCATCTGGCCGAGCCGGCGGCCCTGATCGGATTCGCCGGCCGGCGGGTCATCGAGGACACCATCCGCGAGGCGCTTCCGCCCGGCTTCCAGACGGCGGAGTTCCAGGTCGAGCGGGGCATGGTCGATCGCGTCGTCACCCGCAAGGAGCTGGCCGCCGTGCTCGGATCGATCCTGCGCACCCTGATGGCCGGTCGCGCAAGCCGCAAAGCCGCCTGACCGCCCTGAACTCTCTTCCCGTCATCGATCACGATCCGATCCGCGCCTCCGACGCGGCGATCGCCAGACTGCGCGCGCTGCATCCCACCCTGATCGACCTGTCGACAGGCCGGGTGGAGCGGCTGCTGGCGGCGCTCGGCCGGCCGCAGGATCGGCTCAGCCCGGTGATCCATGTGGCCGGCACCAATGGCAAGGGCTCGACAGTCGCCTATCTGCGGGCCATCGCCGAGGCCG
>DATCEL010000324.1:0-3815 GCA_036510115.1 Caulobacteraceae bacterium | reverse complement strand
CCGCGCGCTCGTCGTGCTGTTGGCGGTCGTCTATGTGAACATCGCCGGCTTCGGCGTGGTCATCCCCTTGCTGCCGTTCTACGGCCGCGCCTTCCACGCCTCGGCGATCGAGATCAGCGTGATGTTCGCCGCCTTCGCGCTGGGCCAACTGTTCGCCGAGGCGTTCTGGGGCCGGCTGTCTGATAGAATCGGCCGTCGGCCGGTGCTGTTGGTGACCATCATCGGCACCGCTCTGGCCTATGTGGCGTTCGCGTTCGCACCCAATATGGCCGTCGCCTGCGCTCTGCGCCTGGTGGGCGGCCTGACCAGCGGCAATATCTCCACCATCCAGGGCTACCTCGCCGACGTCACGCCGGTCGCCAAGCGCCCGGGCCGCATGGGGTTGCTGGGCGCGGCGTTTAGCATGGGCTTCGTGACCGGTCCGGCGCTGGGCGGTCTGCTGGCCAGGCCCGACGAAGGCGTCGCCGGCTTCCGCCTGCCGATCCTGGCCGCCGCCGCTCTAGCCGGTCTGGCCGCCGTCGGCGTCGCGGTGTTCGTGCGCGAGACCCGGGCCGCGGCGCATATGCAAATCCCGCCCACCCCGCGCCTCAAATCCTTGGCGGAGGCGGCCCGCCATCCGGTCATGGCCCGGGTGCTGATCGCCAGCTTCATCGTCGTCTCGGGTTTCGCCGGCATCGAAGCCACCTACGGCCTGTGGACCCAGGCCCGGTTTGGCTGGGGCCCCAGACAGATCGGCTTCGCCTTCATGGCCGTTGGGGTCAGCGGCGCCGTCCTCCAGGGGCTGGTTACCGGCCCGCTGGCCCGTCGTTACGGTTCGGCGCGGGTGCTGGTCATGGGACTGGCCCTGGTCGGCGTGGGCATGACCGTCCAGATGGTCTCACCGGTGTGGACCGTGGCGATGGCTGGCTTCTTCACCGTCTCGTTCGGCCAGTCGCTGACGTTTCCCAACATCAACGCTCTCATCTCCCAGGTCGCGCCCCCGGAACGCCAAGGGGAAATGCTGGGACTGAACATGGCGGGCAACTGTCTGGCGCGGATCGGTGGCCCGATCTACGCCGGCGCGGCGTTCACGGGCATCTCCATCGGCGCGCCATTCGCCACCGCCGCGCTGCTGACCATACCGGCGATGGTCATGGCCCTGCAGGTGGCGCGGCGGATGTGAACCGCCTGGTAGCGCGCTGGCTCAATCGACGGCGGCGATGAACGGCAGATCGCGAAAGCGGCCATCCAGATCCATGCCATAGCCGACCAGGAACCGGGCCGGCGCATCCCAAGCGAAGTCGTCGGGCTCGATCGCGCGCGCGCCCGCCGCCGGCTTGCGGGCGAACACCGTCGTCAGCACCTCGGCGGCGCCGGCGGCGCGGACGATGTCCACGGCCTGGCGCAACGACACGCCCGAATCCGCCACATCATCCATGATCAAGATCTGGCGGCCGGCGAGGCTGTGTTGCGGGCCGGCCAGCAGCGCGCAGACGCCGGCGCTGGTCTTGCCCTGGCCGTAGGACGACAGCCAAAGCGCGTCGTAGGCGAGCGGCCGACTCCGCCGCGCCAAGGCTCTGGCGAGATCGGCCGCGAACCATAGTCCACCCAACAGAAGGCAGACGCCGATGGCCCCGGCGTCGAGGCGCGGGGCCAGACGGTCCGCCAAGGCCTCGACGCGCGCGACGACCTCATCGGTCGTGAGAAGCGCCTCCATATTTTCCAGCCTGTCGATCATGATGCGTCCGACGATCCGCCAATTTGCGGCTGGCGCGGCCGGATCGGCGCACTATCATGACCCAAGAATCGGGCGCCGCCCCGTATAGCGCCGTCGAGGTCGCCCATTTCCGTCCTCATGTCCACCAACCCGGTACGCGCGGCGCGAGAGGAAAGCGGCGCCTCGGCCCAGGCCGCACCCGTGGTCCGCTTCGATCAGGTGAGCCTCATCCGCGGGCCAGACACCTTCGCGCTCCGCTCGGCGTCATTCGCCTTGGCCCCAGGTTCCTTCCATATGCTCACCGGCCCCGGCGGCTCGGGCAAGAGCAGCCTGCTGCGCCTGATCGCCCTGGCCGAACGGCCAACCCAGGGGGTGGCGCAAATCTTCGGCCGCGACGTCGCCACGCTCTCGCGCAAGGACAAGGCCCAGACCCGCCGCCGCATCGGATCGGTTCTCTATCCGGCGGTGTTCCTCGATCACCTCAGCGTCTGGGACAACGCCGCTCTGGCGCCGCGGGTGACGGACCGCGATCCGCGCGCCTATGAAGGCGAAGTCGACGCGGTCCTGAAGTGGCTGGGGCTGGCCAAGCTCGCGGGCGCCTTGCCGGCGGATCTGTCGGCGGCCGACCGCCATCGATTGGCCATCGCCCGCGCGGTGATTGGCCGTCCGGAGATCCTGCTTGTCGACGAGCCCGCGGGCGGACTGGAACCGGCCTCTCGGGAGCGAGCCCTGAAGCTGGTGAAGGAGATCCACGCGGCCGGCGCGACGGTGGTCATGGTCAGCGGCGATGACGTCTTCGCCGTCGCTTCCGGATATCCGCTGATCCGCCTGCAGGAAGGCCGCGCCAGCCTCACCGAGCCGGACAGTCGATGAACGCCGCGGCGCCCGTCCGCCATGGCCCGCTTCTGGCCTCCAATCCCTGGGCGCGGCTGCTGCCGGCTCTGGCGCTTGGCCTTGTCGCCCTCGTCGGCGCCTTGGCGCTGATCGTCGACGCCGCCAGATACCGCGACGCCCGTGATCTCGCCTCGCGCCTCAGCGGCGCGGAGACGGTCGTCGTGTGGTCCCACGGGTTGGAGAGCGCCGACGCCGCGGCGGCGCGGGCTGGCGAGATCCTGGCCGCGGCGCCAGGCGTCGTTTCGGTGACGCCCCTCGATCCGCGGGTGGGTGACGACCAGGTTGCGCGCGCTCTCGGCGCGCCGGCCGAAAGCGCGGCGGGCGCCCGATTGCTGGCCATCGAAGCTAGGGGCGGCGGCAAGGCTCTGGCGGAAAGCCTCGGCCGGATGCTGAGCGCGCAAGGCTTGCCAGCCCGGGTGCGCGACCACGCCGGAAACGGGTCCGGCGGCCTAAGGATGGCCGGGCGCGCCGCGGTGCTGGGCGTCTTGGCGCCGCTCGTCGCCCTTGTCGCCTTCGCCCTGGTTTGTGCGGGCGAGGCTGGCGGCGAGATTGGCCGGGGTCGCGGCGCGGTCGAGCTGTTGCTCACCTCCGGGGCCGCCGACGGCTATGTCGCCCGCCTCGTGCGCCGGCGCGTGGGCGCGCTGGCGCTCACGGCCGCCCTGTGGGGGTTGGGGGGCGCGATGATCGCGGCCGCGCTCGCCTCCAGGGCTGGGCTCGCCGGCGCCCTGGGCGGACCCGCGCGCGGCGACCTGCTCACGCCTTGGCCGCTGATCGTGCCCGTCCTCTGGGTCGCCGGGCTGATCGGCGCGTGGTTTGGCGCGCGATCGAGATTGAAGAGCACGCTATGAAGGGCCTGGCCTCGCTCCTCGTCGTCCTCTTGATGTGGGCCGCCGGCCTCATGGAGTTCGCCGACCGCATCGTCAGGCTCACGCCGCCCGATGAGCCGGCGCCGGCAGATGGCGTCATCGCGCTCACCGGCGGTTCGGACCTTCGCCTGCAGGCCGCCGCCGATCTGCTGGAGGGGGGGAAGGGCAAGCGCCTGCTCCTCTCGGGCGTAAACCGTCGCGCGACCCGTGGCGATCTGTGGAATGTCACCGGCGCGGCAAAGCCGTTGTTCGATTGCTGCGTCGATCTTGGCCTCACCGCCGCCGACACCCTCGGCAACGCCCGCGAAAGCGCCCAGTGGGCCAACGCCATGGGCTACCGTAAACTGATCCTGGTGACC
>DATCEL010000323.1:0-2496 GCA_036510115.1 Caulobacteraceae bacterium | reverse complement strand
GAGACCGCCTCCTCGGCGCCGCGCGCTCGATCGCCGCCCGCCGGCCGGAGTTTGCCACCGCCGCCATTCGCCTGGATCTCATGGCCCTCGCGCCGGGCCGCTGGCCGCGCCATATTCGCGACGCTTGGCGCGAAGGCTAATGCGACGAGTTTACTCGAAGGAGGGTCGATGCCGCTCAAGGTCGCCGTGCAGATGAACCCGGTCGAGGGGATCAACATCGAAACCGACACCAGCTTCATGCTCATGCTCGAGGCACAGACACGCGGCCACGGCCTGTGGGCCTACACGCCGGAGCGGCTGGCTCTGGAGGAGGGGACCGTCGTTGCCCGCGGCCGGCCCCTCAACCTGCGCGCGGTTCAAGGCGACCATCACCGCCTGGGGGAGATCGAGGCGAGGAATCTGGCGGAATTCGACGTCGTCCTGATGCGCCAGGATCCGCCTTTCGACATGGCCTACATCACCGCGACCTACTTCCTGGAGCGGATCCATCCCGCGACCCTGGTGGTCAACGACCCGGCCGCGGTGCGCAACGCCCCCGAGAAGCTTCTGGTCACCGAATTCCCCGACCTTCATCCGCCGACCCTGATCAGCAGCGACGCCGAAGCCTTGCATGGGTTTCACGCCCGTCATGGCGACATTGTCGTCAAGCCGCTCTATGGCGGCGCGGGATCGGGGGTGGTCAAGCTGGCCGCCGGCGATCCCAACCTCGACGCATTGTTGGAGCTGCACGCCATGATCGGCCGCGACGCGGTGATCGTCCAAAAGTTCATTCCCGCCGTGTCCCTGGGCGACAAGCGCATCCTCCTCGTCGATGGCGAGCCGGTGGGGGCGATCAACCGTGTGCCGGGCGCGGGTCAGGTGCGCTCCAATCTCGCTCGCGGCGGACGAGCCGAGGCGGTCGAATTGACCGCGCGCGATGAGGATATCTGCGCCGCGATCGGTCCCGAACTTCGCCGCCGCGGCCTGATGTTCGCCGGCATCGACGTGATCGGGAAGTATCTGACAGAGATCAACATCACCTCGCCCACCGGCGCCCAGCAGCTACGGCGCTTCGGCGGCGCGGACGCCGCGGCGCGTCTGTGGGACAGTATCGAGGCGAAGCTCGGCGCCTAGGTTCCGTTTTTGTTCTTGCGCTTGGGCGCGGCCTATGCCCAATTCGCTTAACGATATCGGAGGCACGGGGAGCCCATGGCCGCGCGAATCGCCTCGGTGGCGTTTGAGGGCGTGGAGGCGCGGCGCGTGGACGTCGAGGTCCAAGCTGTCGGCGGCGCGTCGGCGTTCGTGGTCGTGGGCCTGGCGGACAAGGCTGTCGGCGAAGCGCGCGAACGGGTAAGGGCGGCGTTCGCGGGTCTCGGCCTCGCCTTGCCGCCGCGCCGTCTGGTCGCCAACCTCGCCCCCGCCGATCTGCCCAAGGAGGGCAATCATTTCGACCTGCCCATCGCCCTGGCGCTGATGGCCGCCATGGGCATCCTGCCGCAGGATGCGCTGGATGGATGGGCGGCGATTGGCGAACTGAATTTGAACGGGGAAATAGCTCCGGTCGCCGGGGCGTTGCCGGCGGCCATGGCGGCCAATGCCATGGGGCTCGGCTTGATCTGCCCGGAGAGTTGCGGGCCGGAGGCGGCGTGGGCGGGCGACATGGCGATCTTGGCCCCGCGCTCGCTAATCGCCCTGGTCAATCATTTCCGTGGCAATCAGCTACTTGGCCGCCCGAAGCCCGGCCCGGTGATCGAATCCGGCCGCGCGCCAGACCTGAAGGACGTGAAGGGGCAGGAGGGGGCCAAGCGCGCCTTGGAGATCGCCGCCGCCGGCGGCCACAACCTGCTTTACATCGGGCCGCCCGGCTCGGGTAAGTCGATGCTGGCCCAGCGCTTGCCCGGCCTGTTGCCGCCGCTGACTCCGGCGGAGTTGCTTGAGACCTCCATGGTCCATTCCGTCGCCGGCCTGATCGCTAAGGGCGCGCTGACGCGGGAGCGGCCGTTCCGCGCACCGCATCATTCCGCCAGCATGGCCGCCCTCACCGGCGGCGGCCTGCGCGTCAAGCCGGGCGAAGTTTCGCTGGCCCACAACGGCGTGCTGTTCCTCGACGAGTTGCCGGAGTTTGGGGCGCAGGCCCTGGATTCCCTGCGTCAGCCCCTCGAAACGGGCGAAGTAATCGTGGCCCGGGCCAACGCCCACGTGCGCTATCCAGCCCGCGTGCAACTGGTCGCGGCGATGAATCCTTGCCGCTGCGGGGTCGGCGGACTGGGGCGCGGCGCCTGTGGCAAGGCGCCGAGGTGCCAGGAGGCCTATCAGTCGCGGATTTCCGGTCCATTGTTCGACCGCATCGATCTGACCGTCGAGGTTCCGCCGGTGTCGGCCGCGGACCTCGCTCTGCCGTCGCCCAGCGAGGGTACGCCGGAGGTCGCCGCCCGCGTGTCGGCCGCTCGCGAACTGGCCGCGTCGAGAGCCGAGCAAGGCGGCGAGGGGGCAAGTCCGTTGAACGCTCTGGCCGAA
>DATCEL010000322.1:0-2944 GCA_036510115.1 Caulobacteraceae bacterium | reverse complement strand
GGTGATGCTGGCCGCGTCGGGCGAGTCGAACACGCCGAAGACGCCGCATTCCAGACGAGGCTTGTCGTCGATCGGATCGAACGGCAGAGCGTCGAAGTCGATCATTGCCGCGATTTCTCCACCAAAACATTCAGGGCCGCGCGATCCTTGTCGGTGTAGCCCAGGCGGCCCGACGACGCTTCGCTTGACCCACTATCACCGCGATCGGCGTCGGTTCCGTCCGTGGATATGACGTTCCCCACTGACGGCGCGACATGCCTCACCATCGCCATGCCCTTGGGCGCGAAGGCCTTGAGGGCCGCGCCCGCGGCGCTCGCCAGCGGATAGCTCCTGGCTCCGGTAAACCAATGCGGCAAGCGTTCGGGCGGTGTCGCGGCGCGGATCGCCAGGACGATGACGCCAACGGCCACGATGCCTCGCGCCAGACCGATACAGAAGCCCAGCGCCCGGTCCGGTCCCGAGAGCACCGTCTGGCGGACTCCGCGGCTGAGAATGCCGCCAGCCAGTCTGACGGCGATGTAGACGACAATGAACACGACCAGCAGGGCCGCGACGCGGGCCAGCCAAACCGTGTGGATGAAGTGGCCGGCAAGCGGCCCGCTCAACCGTAGGGCGAAGATCGAGACGATGACGGCAATGACGAAGGCCAGAACCGTGACCACTTCTCGGGTCGCGCCGCGGATGAATCCCATCAACCCGGACACCAGAAGGATGGCGCCGGCGAGGATGTCGAATCCGGTCACTCCGATTCAGCTCCACCCGTTCTCGCCGATAAGCGAGATCGCCTCGGCCAATCGGTTGACGCAGGTAACCGCAACACCTTTTGCTCCAGCCGCGCCGTGGGGCGCGAGCGCCCGAGAAAAGCCGAGCTTGGCAGATTCCTTCAAGCGCATTTCGCTTCGGCTCACCGTTCGAACATCTCCCGACAAACCGACTTCGCCGAAGACGACGCAATCCTGCGGCAGCGCCACATCCAACGCCGAGGAAGCCAGCGCCGCCGCCGCCGCCAGATCCGCCGCCGGTTCACTGATCCGCAGTCCGCCGGCGACGTTCAAATAGACATCGCGCGTGGCGAATCCAAGACCGCAGCGCGCATCGAGCACGGCCAGGATCATGGCCAAACGGCCCGTATCCCAGCCGACGACCGCCCGCCTGGGTGTGCCGTACACGGACGGGGCCACCAGAGCTTGGAACTCCACCAGCACGGGTCGCGAACCTTCGATACCAGCAAACACTGCTGTCCCAGCGGCCCGCGCGCCGCCTTCACCAAGGAACAGCGCCGACGGATTTTTCACCTCCGCGAGGCCTGCGTCGCCCATTTCAAAGACACCGATCTCGTCGGTGGCCCCAAAGCGATTCTTCACGCCCCGCAGAATGCGGAACGGATAGCCACGCTCGCCCTCGAACGCGAGAACCGCATCAACCATGTGTTCGACCACGCGGGGGCCGGCGATCTGCCCATCCTTGGTCACGTGTCCCACCATGACGATTGCGACGCCACGTTTCTTGGCCAGCCGAACCAACTCGCCGACACAGGCTCGCACCTGAGTGACGGAGCCAGGGCCGGCTTCATGGACGTCGCTCCACAGAGTCTGGATCGAGTCCACGACCACCAGATCGAGTGGATCGCGTTTCAAACTATCCACGATCGCGCGCAACGAGGTCTCGGCGGCCAGCTTCACCGGCGCATCGGCGAGGCTCATTCGCTGAGCGCGGATGCGGATTTGCTCGCGGGCCTCCTCGCCGGAGATGTAGGCGCAGGTGGCGCCGCGTCGCGCCGCCCGGGCGACGACTTCCAGAAGAAGTGTCGATTTGCCCACGCCGGGATCCCCGGCCAACAATAGAGCGGAGCCCCGCACCACGCCTCCGCCCACCACTCGGTCGAACTCAGCCACACCGGTGACGATTCGTTCCGCGGTCGGCGAATGATCGGTCAGGGTTTCGAAGGTGAGGCCCGTTCCTCGCCCGCTGCGGCGAAGTCCGCCAGGCGGCGCGCTGACGACCTCTTCCGCCAGAGAATTCCAGGCGCCACACGAGACGCACTGGCCCGACCATTTTGCGTGCGTCGCGCCGCAGGCCTGGCAGATATAGAGCGCGCCGTCACGGGCCATGGCTCACTTACCGATTCGTTCGCTCAAATCGGAATCATACATCAGCGGCGCGAGAAAGACCGTCGCGCGGAGAGGGCAGGGCCATCTCGCCATGACGCCGCAATTGGGTTAGCCTTCACCTAAGTTCCGCCACGGAACGACGGGTGGCAGCCAGGGAGGGTTTGAGATGAGTGTTGTTGAGAAACCGCGTAGCGCGGGACTGATCGCGCGCGTCCGGGACATTTTGATGAAGCCGGCCGCTGAGTGGGATGTGATTGACGGCGAGACCGCCACCATTCCGGGCCTCTTCACGGGCTACGCCTGCATCTTGGCCGCGATCGCGCCGATTTGCATGGTCCTCCAGCACCTTCTCTTTGTCACACCATTCCTACACTGGACGCTTCCCCTCAGCATCGGCATCGCCGTGATGAGCTATGTGGCTTCGTTGGTGGGCGTCTTCATCGTCGGATTTATCATCGACGCTCTGGCTCCGAGCTTCGATGCGCAGAAGAATCCGGTGCAAGCGATGAAGCTGGCGGTTTATTCGAACACCGCGGCATGGGTCGGAGGCATTTTCGGCTTGGTCCCGATCCTCGGGATTCTGGCGATCGTCGCCGCGATCTACGGCCTCTACATCTTCTGGCTCGGCGTCCCCAAGATAATGAAGGCGCCGCAAGAAAAGGCGACCGGTTACGCCGTGGTGGTTGTTATCGTCGCCATTGTCGTCGAGGCGATCATCTTCACAGTCATCGGCGCCATAACGGACTCGATGATGGCCAGCGCCATCGTCACCGGCGCCATGTTCCACTGACAGCCGGAGGCCCGGACGCAACGACGTCCGGGCCTATCTCGGC
>DATCEL010000321.1:0-5522 GCA_036510115.1 Caulobacteraceae bacterium | reverse complement strand
CGACGATGCCGGTGGCTTCCCCATCCAGCATCAGCTCATAGCAGTCCTCGTCGGCGAACAGCGAAGAGTCGTAAGCTAGGCCCAGCTCTTTTTCGATGGCCAGGGTCGAGGGGCTGAAGTCCCACGACGGCGTGCGCAGGCCGACGGGCCGGACGCCGGTTATGGCCTCCAGAGTATCGGCGGCGCGGAACATCAGGTCGCGTTCGGCCTCGCGCGGCAGCAGGGTGTTGAGTTCGTGAATCCAGCCATGCAGGCCGATCTCATGGCCAGCGCCGGCGAGCGCCTTCTGCTCGTCCGGGTGCAGCAGAGCCGAGACGGCGGGCACGAAAAAGGTGGCGCGCACGTCATAGCGGGCCAGCAGAGCGGCGATGCGCGGCACGCCCACGCGACTGCCATACTGACCCCACGACAGGCGCGCCACCGAACCGCCGCCGCCCTGCAGGTCGCTGGTCTCGTGGTCGGAATCGAATGACAGGGCCACCGCGCACCGCGCGCCGCCGGGCCAGGACTTCGGCTTCAGCGGACGCCCGGCCCGGACGTGACCGACGATCGCGCGCCACCGCGCCTCGGGCCATTGCCAGGGTTCCATTTCTGTCATCGGCTTGGCCAAGCAAAGCGCCTCTATGGGGCCCGCAACTCCCTGACCAGGGTCTCGTCGCCATAGACCTTGTCCAGAGCTTCGGTGATCGCAGCGGTGGAGACCGCCACGGTGCGGTTCAGGGCCCCATCATAAGCGAAGGCGCCGCCGAGGGAGTGGATGTTACCGTCAAACACGGCCCCGATCACCTCGCCACGAGCGTCGATCAGCGGCGAGCCGGAATTGCCGCCGGTAACATCGGTAGACACGGATATGTCGAACACCGTGCTCGGATCGACCTTGGCTTGCGCCGCGATCCACCGCGGGGTTAGCGCGAATGGGTCTTCGCCCGTGGCGCGCTCATAGAGCCCTTTGAAGTGGGTGAACGGCGCCACGGTGACGCCGCGCCAGGTCCAGCCCTCCACCGTTCCGTAAGTCAGGCGCAGAGTGAAGGTGGCGTCGGGATAGACGCTCGCGCCGTAAACAGCGAAGCGCGCCTTGGCGATCCGCTCGGAAGCGATGGCGGTCGGACCGGTGACACGCGTCTCATAGGCCTTGCGCGCGGCGCGGGCGACCGGATCGACCCGCAGCAGATACTGGATGAGCGGGTCATCGGAAGCCTGGATCGCCGCCAGGCCGCCGTCCCATAGTTGCTTTCGATAGGCCGCGTCGGCAAGGCGCGAGCGGCTGAGGCGCGCCGAGATCGTTTCGGGCGAGCCCTTGCCGAGGAAGGTCTTCGTGGCGTCGCTGTCCATGGTCATCCCCTCGCGCAGCTTGGAGAGCCAGAACTCCAGAGAGAGTTGCTCGAGGTCCGGATAGACGGGGACCGGATCGAGGGTCTCCTTCTCTAGGCTCGGCAGGCGCGCATCGGCGTATTCGCGGAGGCGCTCGCCGTTGGGCTTGCTCCGCTCCTGGGCCGCCCTCACCAATGTGACCGCGTAGCCGTAGAGCTGGGAGGTGAAGGGTCCGCGCTCCTCGAAGCGGTAGGCCATGGACAGCTCCGCCGCATCGGCCTGGATGCGGGCGATGTCCGCCCACGGATCGCGAATTTCGGCGGCGAGCTTGGGGTCGGCCAACACCTTTGCGCGCAAGGCGGCGTCGTCGCGCCGCTTGGCCTCGATGAACGCCGGATCCGAAAGAGTCTGCTCCTGGCCGTGGATGGCCTTGTAGCTGTTCTCGATGCCGAAAAGATCGTCGGAGGCGATGCGCGCGTGTTCCGGCGATTCCTCGCCAAAGCGGATCAACCGGCCCCTCAGTTCGGCGAACTGGGCGAGAACGAACGGAAAGCTGTTGTCGCGCAGGGTTTCGAGTTGGTCGGCGGTCAGCAGACGCTCGGTGGAGCCGGGATTGCCCGCGACGAACACCGGATCCCCGGCCGCGGGCGCACGCGCATTCCAGGTCAGATGATCGGGCGTCGCCGCCGGCGCGCCATTCTCGTAGAGACGAAGGAAGCCGCAATCGAGATCGTAGCGCGGGAAGTTGAAGTTATCGGGGTCGCCGCCGAAAAAGGCCGTCCCGGTTTCCGGAGCGAAGACGAGGCGGACATCCGAATATTTGCGATAGGCGTAGAGCTTGTACTGACCGCCCTCGTAGAGATTGACCACCTGACAGTGAAACCGCGCCTCGCGCCCGGCGCAGCCGCTCTTCTCGATGTCGGCGACGGCGGCGTCCCGCGCCTTGACGAAGGCCTCGCCCGCCTGGCCGGCCGCGGCTGCCTTCACACGCGACGTAACGTCGGTGATCGTATCGAGCACCTCGGCCACCATCCCGGCGCATTCGCGCTCGTCCTGTCGGTTGGCGGCGATGAAGCCTTCCTTGGCGTAGTCGCGGCCGGCGGTGGACTGTTGCTGGGCGCAGTCGCGCACGCAGTGATCATTGGTAAGGACCAGGCCCTCGCCGCTGACGATCGAGGACGAACAGCCGACGGAGAGGCGGGCCGCGGCGCCGCGCACATGGTCGAGCCACGCTTGGTCGATGGTGACGCCATATTTGGCTTTCACCGCCGCGGCGGGAAAATTGTCGAAGGTCCACATGCCCTCGTCGGCTAAGGCGGCGGAAGCGAAGGCCGTAACGGCGAAAAGGCTGGCCCCGGCCAGCAAAACTGCGCGCATGAATTCCCTCGGGAATGTGTGATCGTCTGTGAACGCCTTAGCAGAGACCGGCCGGCAAAGTGAACGGGTCTCAGCGCCGCGCGCCGATCCAGTCGGCCATCAGGTCGGCGACGGTGGCGCGATGGGCTTCGGAGTCTTCGAAATAGTGCGCGCCCTTGACGAACGCGAGGCTCTTGTCCGCCGAACCGAGGGCGTCGTGGATGGCGTGGGCGTCGGAGGGAAAGACGCCGCAGTCGGCCACGCTCTGGATGACCAGGGCCGGGGTCGCGATACGCTTCAGATGCGGCTCGCCCCGGCAAGGCGAGGTCTCCAGGCTCCACATCGACAGCCAGGTCCCCAGCATATTGGCGCGACCGACGCCCGGCCGGCGGTTGGCCGCCGCCGGATCGCCGGCGTAGCAGCGGCCGGGCGGCCGCTCCGAGGGATCGATGGCGGCGTCCATGAACCGCAAGTCGGCCCAGCAGCGGAACAGAGGAAAGAGGCGGTCGGGCACGCCGGCGACCTGCAGCCGCGCCATTTCGGCCTTGGCCCAATCGGTGATCTTCTGGTTGCGGGCGATCTGCGCCGCGCGATAGCGGGCGATGAAATCATCCGTATACGGCGGAGCGTTGTCGGGCCTGAAGGGATCGAGGGCCGGATCGGTCGCCACCGGGTCGCCCTCGTCGATGACGGACGCATCCATCCAGGCGGTCAGGACCTCGGGACGGCCCTGGTGGGCGTTGAGGGAGATATAGAGATCGGCGGCGGGCAACGCCGCCAAGGTTTCGGCTCCACGGCCCGCGAGGGTCAGGCTGGGCGAGCCGGCCTGGGCCTGGTAGGCGCCCATCAGGGATCCGCCGCCGGAGTTGCCGAGGATAACGATCCGTTCGACGCCGGCGTCTTCGCGCAACCAGCGCACGCCGACGCCGATATCGATCAAAGCGTGCTCGAGCAGGAACTGGTCTTCCGCCCCGCGATAGCGGGTGTTCCAGCCTAGAAAGCCGAAACCGCGCTCCACGAAATACGGACCCAGATAGTGTTCGGCGAAATCGACATTGTAGTGGGCGGCGATGATGGCCGTCTTTGGTCGCGCGCCCTCCGGCGCGAGATAGAGCCCTTGGCAGGGATGGCCGCCGGCCCCGGCCCGGGGCGCGGTCGGCGAGGGGAGGCCGACGAACCGCGTATGCATCGGCTTTAGCTAGCGATGCCGAAGGCGCGGTCGAACGCCGCGCCGCCGGAGGCCGTGAAGGCGATGACGCGGCCGTCTCCGCGCGTGGCCCAGCCGGCGCCCAGGACCTTGGCGAGGATCGCGGCCCCGAGGGTCCCGGCGAGGTGCGATCGCCTCTCGCTCCAGTCGAGGCAGGCGCGACAGAGCGGGCGGCGGCCGCGTTCGAGGGCGGCCAGATCGAAGCCGAGACCCGCGAAGACATCGCGTCCGGCCTCGGACACCTTCGGCTTCGGCCGCCAGGCGATCAGCCCCCTCGCCTCCAGGCTTTGGGCGAGAGCCACGGCGCGTTCTCCCGCCAGATGATCATAGCAGACGCGGGCGGCGCGCAGAGCGCTGTCCCTGGGGCCCGGCCGATGGCGCACCGCGCCCGTGCGCTCAGCCAGGCCCATCAAGCCTTCGAGAACCTGGGCCACATGGGGATCGGCGAGGCGGAAGTAGCGATGGCGGCCCTGCCGCTCGACGGCCAGCAGGCGCGCGTCGGTGAGCTTGCCGAGATGGCCGCTGGCGGTGGGCGCGGCGACGCCGGCGGCATAACCCAGTTCGCTGGCGGTGAGGGCTCGGCCGTCGAGCAAGGCGATGAGCATGTTGGCGCGGCCGGGATCGCCGATCAGGGCGGCGACCTGGGCGATGAGCGGTCCGTCGTTCATGGTTCGACGCTAGCCGAAACATGGCCGCGACGCCAGACGCTAGGAAGCTACGATCGCTGTCTCCGGAGTCACGCCATGATCGCCTGCTTCATCCGCTATGAGATCGACCCTTTCGCCGGCGAGGACTTCGCCCGCTACGCCGAGAGATGGGCCGAGGCGATTCCCAGGGCCGGCGCCAATCTGATCGGCTACTTCGGGCCGCACGAAGGCTCGGCGACCACCGCCTACGCCGCCTATACGATCGAGGACCTGGCGGCTTATGAGGCCTATCGCGCGCGGCTGAGGGCCGATCCGGCCGGCAAGGCCAATTTCGACTTCGCCAAGGAAGGGCGTTTCATCCGTGGCGAGGACCGGATTTTCCTTAAGCCTCTGTGTGGGCCGTTCGCGTGCTAGGCGGAAGCGCAAGGGTGACGGTCCTGGAAACCTGTGCGTAATAGGTCGAGGTTATGGTTGGGTCGGTCGCCGGAGAGGCGACCGAGGGTTGGGTTCGAAAATCATGAACCTCGCGATCAAGACAATGGCGGCCGGCGCCGCATTCGCGCTGTGCGCCGCCACGGCGACGATCGCTCAGACCTACCTGCCCGTCGTCTCCAAACACCGCCATGCCACGGCGACAGCCGCGGCCAACGACGAAAGCGGGGCCGGGGAGGGCCAGGGCGCACACTTCCGCTCGTCCCTGGACCGCGTCTTCGGTCAGGGCCGCTGGCGTGAGACCAGCGGCTATCGAACACCGGCCGAGGAGGACGAACTGCGCCGGATGGGCGCCGGAACCGTCGCCCCCGGCCGACTTTCGCATCATTCGATGGGCACGCCGGACGCGCCCGGCGCCTATGACGTCGTCGTCCCCGGCATTTCGACTGAGAACGCGGCGATCATGTTGAGGGACTCCGGCGAGCCCTTCGCCAGGGTGTTCGCCGAGGGCGCTCACGGCCCGGAAGGATCGCATCTGCACATTGAGCCGGGCGCTGGCCGGGTGACCG
>DATCEL010000320.1:0-3499 GCA_036510115.1 Caulobacteraceae bacterium | reverse complement strand
ACGCCGAAAGCGCGCGTCCGGCCCAGCTTTCTGGCGGCATGGCCATGCGCGTCGCCCTGGCGCGGGCGCTGGTGACCGGTCCCCGGCTCCTGCTCCTCGATGAACCGTTCGCCGCCCTCGATGAGATCACCCGCCGCCACCTCGCCGACGATTTGTTGGCCATCTGGGCCGAGACGCGTCCGGCCATCGTCTTCGTCACCCACAATGTCGAGGAGGCGGTCTATATGGCCGGCCGGGTGGTGGTGATGACCTCCGGCCCCGGCCGTTTCGCCGGCAAGACGAGTGTCGAGGGGCCGACGCCGCGCCCGGCGGGGTTCCGTACCACGCCGGACTTCCGCGCGGCGGCGGAGGCGATCTCCGCGTCGCTCGCGGTGGCGATGGGGCGCGCCGCGTGAGCCGCGTGCTGGCGCCGGCGGCTCTGATCGCCGTGATCCTTGGCTTATGGGAGATCGCCACCCGACTGCTGAATGTGCCGACCTATATTCTGCCGGCCCCGAGCGCGATCGCCGAGGCCTTGACGACCAACGCGCCACTGCTCGCCCTGTCGGCCTGGCGCACCTTGGAGATGGCGCTCCTGGCCTTGCTCGTCGCGGCCTTGTTCGCCGGCGCTCTCGCCCTGCTGGTCAGCCTTAGTCCGACACTCGACCGCGCGCTCCGGCCGCTCGCCGTCACCCTGCAGGTGACGCCCGTGGTGGCGATCGCGCCACTGTTCGTGATCTGGGCCGGCGTCGAGCACCCCGAACGGGCGGTGATCGCCCTGGCCGCCATCGTGGCGTTTTTCCCCATCTTTTCCGGCGCGGCGCGCGGCTTGGCCTCGGCCGATCCGGATCTCGAGCGTCTGTTCGACCTCTATGGGGCGCGTCCCTTTCAGCGCCTGGCGAGCCTGCGTCTGCCCTCGGCCATTCCGTTCATCGTCGAGGGGTGCAAGGTCGCTTCGGGTCTGGCGATCATCGGGGCGGTGGTGGCTGAGTTCGTGGCCGGCAGCGGCGGCGCTCAGGGACTCGCCTGGCGGATTCTCGAAGCCGGCAACCGCCTGGAGACCGCCAAGATGTTCGCGGCCATTGTCGCCCTGGCTCTGATGGCGGCGGTCGTCCACTTCGCCTTTCAGTGGCTCGAGCGACGCGCCCTCGTCTGGTGGCGCGGCCGCTAGTCGAACACGGCGGCGATGTCCGCGTCGGAAGCGATACGCCAGGCGCCCGGGGCCAGGTCGGCCGTCAGCTCCAGTCCGCCAACGGCCTCGCGGTGGAGGGTGACGACGTGATTGCCGGTGGAGGCGAACATTCGCCGCACCTGGTGATAGCGGCCCTCGGTGACGGTGAGGTGGGCGCTCGTCGGCGAGATCGGCGCCAGCACGGCCGGAGCCACGGGCTTCGTCTCGCCCTCCAACATCAGTGTGCCGGCGGCGAACAGCGCCCCTTCCTCGCCGGTCAGCGGCCGATCGAGGCTCGCCAGGTAGCGCTTGGGCACGTGTCGCCTGGGGGAGATGATCTTGTGCAACAGAGCGCCGTCGTCGGTCAGCAGGAGCAGGCCGCTGGTGTCGGCGTCCAGACGGCCGATGGTGGATAGGACGGGCGTGCGCCGCCGCCAGCGCTCCGGCAGCAATTCATAGACACTGCGTCCGGCTTCGCGGTGCGAGCAGACGACGCCGATGGGCTTGTGCAGAATCAAGGTCAGCGGCGAGGGTGCGTCGAGCGGCGCGCCGGCGACCGTCATCCGATCGGGTAGGTCCCTCGTCGCCGTCACGTGCGCGGCGCCGTCGCGGAGGGTCGCGCCGTCCAGCGCCACGCGCCCGGCGGCGATCAGACTTTGCACCTCGCGCCTTGAGCCGTAGCCCAGATTGGCGAGGAGCCGATCGAGCCGCACGCTCATGCCCGAGCCTCCAGCACCTTGTAGCCGCCTTGGCGGCCGACGAGGCTGACCTGTTTGAATCGCGCCGCGAGAACGGGCTCGTAGGAAAGCGCCACATTGGCCACCATGCGCAGCACGCCGCCGTCCTTGAGCATCGCCCGCGCCGTCGCCACGAAGGCTTGGCCGAGCTTGCGATCCTCGACGCCGCCGTCATGGAAAGGCGGGTTCATGATCGCGAAGTCGAGCTTCGCCAGCGCGATGGGCGCCGCGCGCAGATCGTGCTGCAGGAAGCAGCCGCGCGGATCGTCGATGTTCGCCCTGGCCGCGTCGATCGCTCGCCGGTCGATGTCGATCAGGGTCACCTGCGTGACCTCGGGCGAAGCCAGCATTTGGCGGGACAACACGCCGTAGCCGCAGCCGAGGTCGGCTCCCGCTCCCGCCGGAGTCCAGGGTTGAGCCAGCAAGAGAGCGCTGCCGGGATCGAGCCGATCCCAGGAAAATATCCCAGGCTGGGAGATCAGACCCAGAGCCGTGACACTCTGGCGTCCGCCCGCGGCGATCGCGGCTTCGAGGCCGCTCGGGGCTGTGGGTCGCGCGCAATGGCAGATGCGATGGTGACGCCGGCCGGTCTCCATCGGCTCGCAGCCGAAAGCCCTCAGTTCGTCGGCAAGCCGCGCGCCGCCCCTAACCTTGGGGGCCAGGGCCACCAAGGCGCCACCCGGCTCGAGGGCCGTTAGCGCCTGGGCGAGAACATAGCGCCGTTCGAGGGTTCCTGGCGGGGCGAGAACCGTCATCCGCGCCAGCGAGCCTGGTGGCAGTTCTTCGATCGTCGTGGCGCCGACAACCAGCGGCGAGACCTGGACCGCGTCCGTCGCCACCGGGGCCAAGGCGGCCGGCGGCGCGCCATAGACGGCCTCGCGCGGCATCAGGCGCGCTCGCGGGTGCGCTCGAAGGCGACGTCAGGGTAGCGTTCGGTCACGTAGCCGATCTCCCACGCCGACTTGGCCAGAAACACCGGCGCCCCGTCGATATCGACCGCCATGGCCGTGCGATGGGTCGAGGCGAAGTCTTCCAATGCGATCTTGCTCGCGGCGAGCCATCGCGCTTCGGCGTAGGGCGCCGGCTCGAACAGGACGTCGAGGGCGTATTCGCCGCCCAGCCGATCGGCCATGACCTCGAACTGGAGCTGGCCAACGGCGCCGACGATGAAGTCCGATCCGAGCGAGGGTCGGAAGAGTTGCGTCACGCCTTCCTCGGCGAGGCCCTCCAAGGCGCGTCTGAGGTGCTTGGCCTTCAAGGGATCGGTGGCGCGGACCCGGCGCAAAATCTCCGGCGCGAAGTTGGGCAGGCCGGCGAAACGCAGCGCCCCGCTCTGCGAGAGGCTGTCGCCAACGCGCAAAACGCCGTGATTGGGGATGCCGATGACGTCGCCGGCATAGGCCTCCTCAGCCAATTCGCGGTCGGAGGCGAAGAACAGGATCGGCGCGTTCACGCTCATCTGGCGGCCGGTGTTTTCGATCTTCAGCTTCATCCCCCGGGTGAACCGACCGGACGTCAGGCGGACAAAGGCGATCCGGTCGCGGTGGTTGGGATCCATATTGGCCTGGATCTTGAACACGAAGCCCGAGACCTCGTCGTCGCCAGGGGCCAC
>DATCEL010000319.1:0-8509 GCA_036510115.1 Caulobacteraceae bacterium | reverse complement strand
GTCACCGAGGCGGTGGACCTAGGTTTCGCGCCGGTGATCCTCATGCACGGCGCGCAGGCGGCCGGCCACCCTCAGTTCGCCCGCGCCCAGGCCGCGGCGCGCGAGACCATCGAGGTGACGTCGGCGATCCTCGAAAAGGTCTCCCGGCGGGAAAATCCGCAGACCGTGCTGGGGGTGTTCGAGCAGCGGTTCACGGCCCTCGCCGATCTCAAGGTCGATGGCGTTCTGGTCGGTCTCGAGGCGGTGCGCGATCCGGGCAATCTCGGCGCGATCCTGCGCACCGCCGACGCCGCCGGTTGCGCCGGCGTGATCCTCATCGGCGACACCTGCGATCCCTATTCGGTAGAGGCGGTGCGCGCGACTATGGGTTCGATTTTCGCCGTGGCCGTCGCCCGGGCGAGCGCGGAGGCTTTCCTCGCGTGGCGCGCGGCATGGCCAGGTTCGGTGATCGGGACGCACCTGGCGGCGACGACGGACTTCCGCGCCGCAAGCTACGCCGGCCCCTCCCTGATTCTTCTCGGGAACGAACAGGCGGGCCTGACCCAGGCCCTGGCCGCAGCATGCGATGTAACCGTGAAAATCCCCATGCGCGGGCGCGCCGACAGCCTCAACCTGGCCGTCGCCGCCGGCGTGATGATTTACGCGGCCACCGCGCCAGCCTCATAGGTCGACCCCCGGAATTGGTATGCTTTCGCTTGACGCGGGGTCAGAGTTGGTGTTTTTCGCCGACCGTACCTGTGGCTTAGCTTGAAGTGGAAACACCAACGCGTACGAACCTTTTAGGGAGGGTTCGTCATGGCCATGGGCAAGACCCCACCCGAATCCGCCGTCGGCAGTCTTCGACCCAACCCGCCCCTCGCCAAGGCGGCGGCCGTCGCCGTAGGCTTGGCGGCGATCGCCCACATCGCCGTCGGCGCCAGCCTCATCGGCCGCTGGACTCACCCGTGGGGTCAAGGCGATTCGGCTCCATTCGCCGCCTCTAGCCACAACGATCGCGCCGCGCCTTAGGCCTACCTGAAATGTAACATCGCGTGGCTGCAGAGCGGCTCTGCCATGGCGGGCCCGCGCATCGGCGCTTCTCATATTGACGTTGCGTCATTCAGGGCGTCGTCTTCTGAATTGTCAGTCGTTTGCCATGGAGTGCAGAAGCCAACGCGTTCGGACCCTCAAAGGACGTTCGTCATGCTCGCTCACGCATCGCCCGCCGCCGTTTTCGATCCCAGCCGCGCCCACCGGAGCCAGCCGCGCGTCTCGGCCATCGCCTTAAGCCTGGCGGCTGTCGGCCATGGCGCCGTGGCCGTCTGGCTGCTCACCCAGACTTTCCATCCGGCGCGCCTCGACCCGGCCGAAGCCCCGCAGCCACCGATGGATTGGCGAACCATCACCCTCGCGCCGCCAACGGCAGCGTCTCTGGCGCCCGCGCCCGCGAACGATACCCATATCCCGGCCAAGCCGGTGGTCGCGCGGACCGAAACAACGCCGATCGTGGTCGCCAAGTTGAAGGCGGCCACCCTCGTCACCACGACACCGTTCGCTGGCAGCGACGGCCTCGGCGCGGCGACGCTGACGGTTCCCCAATTGGCGACACACGCCCTGACCAATCCCGACTGGCTCTCTCGCCCGACCGCCGTCGAGGTCGCCCGCGTCTATCCGGAAGCGGCCTTGCGCCGCGGCGTTGGTGGTTTGGTCACGCTGAGCTGCAATGTCACGGCCGCGGGTTCGGTGACCCATTGCGACCTGGTCGGCGAAACGCCCCCGGCTTACGGCTTTAGCCACGCGGCCCTGAGCCTCACCCGCTACTTCCGCATCCGGCCCGGCACCGATGACGGTCAGGCCGTGGATGGCGCGACGGTCTTGATCCCGATCCGATTCCAGGTCGCGGGATAGATCAGACCAGTTGGTAACGGACCGGCAGACGCTTGGGGCCGCCGACGAATGACGCCTCCGCCCGGCTGGGTTCACCGTTGAAGGCGACGGATTTCAGCCGCGGCAGCAGTTCCTCCCAGAGAATGCGCATCTCCATGCGCGCCAGATGCTGGCCTAGGCACAGATGCGCGCCGTAGCCGAACGCCAGGTGCCGGTTGGGGCTGCGCTCGGGGCGGAAGGCGTCAGGGGCTTCGAACACTTCTTCGTCGCGATTGCCCGACGCGTAGCAGAGCATCAACCAGTCGCCCTTGGCGATCTTTCGCCCGCGCAGTTCCGTATCCTCGGTTGCCGAACGCATGAAATGCTTCACCGGCGTCGTCCAGCGGATTGATTCTTCGACCAGCCCCGGGATCAATCCCGGATCTGCCTTGACCTTAGCGAAGGCCTCCGGCTGCTCGCACATGCCCCACATGGCGCCGGCAGTGGATGATGAGGTGGTGTCGTGGCCGGCGGTGGCGACGATCACGTAGTAGCACATGGCCTCGAAGTCGTTGATCGGCGCGCCGTCGATTTCGCCGTTGGCGATGGCGCTAGCCAGATCGGCGCTCGGTTCGGCCTTGCGAGCGTCGGTGATAGCTTTGAAATACATGAAGAAGTCGGCGATGGTCGCCTGGATGTCGGCGATCTCCGAACTGGCGCGCTCGGTCGTGTCCTCGTGGCCGCGATTGAGCTCCGGGTCGGCGGCGCCGAAGAGTTCCTGGGTCAGCCGAAGCATCCTGGGCATGTCGGCTTCCGGCACGCCCAGGATCTCCATGATCACCCGCAAGGGATAAGTCAGGGCGACGTCGCCGACGAAGTCGCAGGCGTCGCCGAAGCCGACCATGCGATCCACCTGGGCTCTGGCGATCTCGCGAATGCGCACCTCCAGCCCGCGAATGTTTTGCTGCAGGAACCACGACTGGGTGAGGCGGCGATATTTCGGATGGTCCGGGGCGTCCATCTGCACCAGGGTGCGTACGAGGTGCGGGCTGCCGCCGGTCATTTCCCGCACGGTCTTGTCGCCCTCGATCGAGGTGAAGGTGGTCGACAGATCGCCTGAGTGAAAAAGCGCGTTCTGGCGGCTGATCTCCAGGATGTCGGCGTGCTTGGTGACAATCCAGAATGGCGTGAACCCCTCCAGTTCCGCTCGCCCCAACGGATTGTTGGCGCGCAGCCAGCGGAAGGCCTCGTGCACGGGCTTGTCCTCCGCATAGGCTTTGGGCGTGATCACCGTCGCGGCGATCTCGTCGGGCACACGGAGATCAGTCATCGCGTCCTCCAAATCTCCCCATTCACGGGGGCGTCCGCCCGAAGCGCGGGAGGCAAGACCGAGCCTATTCCGCTGCCCTGACGTCAGCCTAGTCTCGCCTTTTGCCGCGACCTAGAGTGGCGCCATGGATCTTGCCTACGGCCCGATGCATGAAACTTTTCGCGAGGAGGTGCGCGCCTTCCTGGCGGCCCACCGCGACCGCTTTCCCCCGGCCAGCGGCGCCACGCGCGCCCAGACCTTGGCCTGGCAGGCGTTGCTCATCGAGCGTGGCTATGCGGCGAGGACCGTTCCGGCCCGCTACGGCGGCTTCGGCGCCGCGCCCGACATTCTCGAAAGCCGCATCATCGCCGAGGCGTTCGTCGCCGCCCGCGCGCCGATGGGGCTCTCCGGCCAGGGGATCGCCATGCTCGTCCCCACCTTGCTCGAATTGGGGACCGAGGCTCAGAAGCTGGCGTGGATCGGCCCCACTCTGCGCGGCGAGGCAGTCTGGTGTCAGGGTTATTCCGAACCGGGCGCTGGCTCCGATCTCGCCTCGCTTTCCACCCGCGCCGTTGAGGACGGCTATGACTTCGTCATCAACGGCCAGAAGATCTGGACCTCCACCGCCGCCCAGGCGGACATGATCTTCTGTCTGGTTCGCACCGAGCCCGAAGCGGAACGGCACGCTGGGATCAGCTATCTGATCTTCTCAATGAAGACGCCGGGGATCGAAGTCCGACCCTTGAAGACCATGACCGGCCGGGCCGAGTTCAATGAGGTGTTCTTCACCGATGTTCGCGTACCCAAGACTCAGATCGTCGGCGAGCGCGGCCAGGGCTGGCGGGTGGCGAACGCGACCCTCGGCCATGAGCGCGGCATGCTGGGCGATCCTAACGCCGCCGAGGCGCGTCTGGCCGAACTGATCGAACTGATGCGCACCGAACGGGCCGGCGGCGCGCGGGTCATCAACAATCCCGTCCTGCGCGACCGGCTGATGGCCTTGCAGGCGCGGGTCCTGGCGATGAAGTTCAACGGCCTTCGCGTGCTCACCAGCCGCATCGCCGGCGAGGCGCCAGGGCTTCCCTCCCTGATCGTCAAGCTGCAGGGCTGCGAAATCAATCACCAGATCGCCGCCCTGGCCATCGACGCCCTGGGCGAGCTGGGCGTGCTCTACGATCACGGTCCGCACCTGCGCGCCGACGGCGCCTGGCAGTGGCGGCATATGTTTGATCTCGGCCTGATCATCGGCGGCGGAACGGCCCAGATCCAGAAGAACATCATCGCCGAACGCGGTCTGGGCCTGCCGCGCGAGAGCCACGATCGCTGATGGACTTCGCTCTCTCCCCCGACCAGCGGATGATGCAAGCTTCGATCGCCGGCGTGTTGGATCGCGTCGCGCCGCTCGCCCGCGTGCGGTCGTTCGCCGAGGGGGATGAGCCGGTGGCGCGGGACGTCTGGGCGGCCCTGGCCGAACTCGGCCTTCCGGGTCTGCTGGTCACCGAGGAATACGGCGGTCTTGGCCTCGGCCTCCTGGAGGCCGCCATCGCGGCTGAAGCCATCGGCGCGCGCGCGGCCCCCTCCCCGTTTCTCGGCGCCGCTATCCTGGCGCCGCTGGCCATCGCCGCCGCCGGCTTGCCAGCTCAGCGACAGGCGTGGTTGCCGAAGCTCAGCGCGAGCGAAATCGGCGCCGGCGTCGTATTGCACGAGGCTCTTGCGCCCGCCCGCGATGCCGCCGGAATCATCGCCGAAGGCGGCCGGCTTTCCGGAGAGTCGTTGTTCGCCATCGACGCACTTGGCGCCGATATCCTCATCGTCGCCGACCGCGACGGCGGTTTGCATCTGGCGCCGGCGAGCGAAGCGGAGATCACGCCGCTCCCCACCATCGACGCCACCCGCCGGTTCGCCGGCGTGCGATTCGACCGCGCGCCGGCCGAGCCGCTGCCTGGGAACGAAGCCCTCGATCGCCTGCGCGACGCCGCCTTCGTCATCCTCGCCGCCGACATGTTGGGCGCTTCCCAGACGATGCTCGACACGGCCGCCTCCTACGCCGAGGAACGGCGCCAGTTCGGCCGACCTATCGGTTCGTTCCAGGCGGTCAAACATATGTGCGCCGAAATGGCCGCCGAACTGGAGCCTTGCCGCGCCCTCGTTTGGTACGCGGCCTATGCTTTCGACGCCGCGCCCGCCGAGGCGCCGCTCGTCGCCGCCCACGCCAAGGCCCATCTTGCCGAGGTCAGCCGCTTCGTCGCCCGTACGGCCACCGAGGTCCACGGCGGGATCGGCTTCACCGATCTTCTCGGCTTGCACTATTGGTTCAAGCGTGTCGGCGTTGATCGCCAGCTCTTCGGCGGCCCCGAACAAATCCGCGACCACGCCGCCCGCCTGCAGGGCTTGATGGCGTGACCCTTCCTTTCCCTCAAGGCAGAGGCGTGACCGCGGTCTCCCTCAACACGGCGCAGTCGTGGTCGAGGAGATCCTCGCCGGCGCCTTGAGGATTGCGCACCGTGCCGCCCGCGGCCGCCAGCAAGATGAAGCCCGGTCTCCCATCCTTGAGCGTCGCGCCGACCACCACCAGAGTCTGGCGGCCCATGTCGGCGTGCACCTCACCGCTCTCCCTGGCGAGAAGTTTGAACGGATCGTGGGGCGCGATCTCGGCCCCCTCGATGCGCCGCGCGCGGTAACGCTCTCCGGCCAGATCGATTTCAAACGCCTTCCACCTCGGCCCGATCTCGCGCCCGTGCGCGGCGAGCGCCGCTTTCACCTCGGCGCTCACGCAATCGACGTGGATATGAAGCTGGTTCTGGCTGCGCCCGAACATCGAATTGATCGCCAGGCCAATATCCTCGCGCGGGACCTCCTGGCCGGCACGCTTTTCGAAGAACCGGCGCGCGTCCCAGGCCGCCTGCCAATAGTTCGGACCGCCCGGCGCCAGCAGCTTCGGACTCTCGATCCCGGTGACGCGCGCGGTGGGGATCATAAGGACTTGGGTCTTGCCCTTGAGATCCTTCAGCGCCGCAAAGCCGCCGCGCCGATCGTATTCCAGGCACGGCGCGGCCAAGTGACTGATCTTCATGTCGACCCGGCACAGGTCATGGACCACGTGCCAGAGAGCGTTGGGGTTCGCCGCCCCAGCCGACGGCGGGGTCAGGACATAGGCGAGGCCGAGGAGGGCGACGATGGCGCGGAGGAACGTCACCGGCGCTCCTTACCAGACCGACAGCGGCGATTTCACGGCGAAGGTTGGACGCCTCCAAGCCGGGAGTCGAGCGCGAGCGCCTAACGATCCAAGACCAACACCTGGAACGTGCCGGGCAGCGGTGTGGGCCGGCCGCCCGCCGCCGCCGGCGGCCCATACCTCGCCGCCGGCAGCCAAACCCGCCCGGTCCTGGGATCGATCGCGCCACTGCGCGCGCCCACTTGGGTCGGCACGGTGTCGATGACGGTGTTGGCGTGAGCGCCGGCAAGGGCGATGACGGCCAGGGTCCCGGTCCTGCCGGAAGGGACGAGCGCCAGATGACGGCGCGAGTCATAGAGCACCGCGTCCGGACCCGCGCCGATCGGCAGGGACGCGATCACGTGGCCATCGGCCGCGCCGAGGATCTCGGCGACGCCGTTCCCGCACGATGAGACCAGACGGTCGCCCTCGACAAGGGCCAAGCCAGTGGGTCCGACGCACCCGGGCATCGGGTAGCGGGTCAGAACCTTGCCGGCCTTCAGATCGATGACCACGACCTCGTGGGTGTCCGCGCCATTGACGTAGAACCGTCCCTTGCCGTCGGGCACGCCGAATTCCAGGTCCCCGCCAACCTTGATATCACCCACCGCCTTCATCGAGCGGGGATCGACCAGGGTGATCTCGCCGCTGTCGCCGCCGATCACCACCACGGTCCGCGTGGCCGGGTCGTAGGCCGCCGAGTCGGTGTCCTTGGCGGCCGGTATCGAGGCGAGGATCGCTCCAGTCGCCGCGCTGATCACCTTGG
Source organism: Caulobacteraceae bacterium (assembly GCA_036510115.1). Taxonomy (GTDB): domain Bacteria; phylum Pseudomonadota; class Alphaproteobacteria; order Caulobacterales; family Caulobacteraceae; genus Acaudatibacter. The sequence continues at coordinate 1,375 of DATCEL010000319.1, read as the reverse complement.
CGGTGCTGTCGCCGCTATTGGTGGTGACGATCCGGTCGGTACCGGGGATAGGGACCACGGCGTGCAGATGCGATCCCGTGGCGAAGGCGGCGTCGATCTTGCCGGTGTCAGCCTCGATCATTATCACCTGGTCGCCGTGGGCGACATAGACCCGCCGCCGGGTCGGGTCGAAGCTCGAATAGTCCCAGTGGCCGTCCGGCCCGGCCAGCCTCGCCGTCAGCTTCAGGTCGGAGGGACCGGCGAGGACGGGCGCGGCGGCGGCGAGGGCCAGGGCGATAAGGAGGCGTTTCATTGTGCGTCTGCTCCGCAAGTTACCGTCTTCCTTGCCACGCCCGGCCGTGGGCTCACAGGGCCACAAAGACAAATCGCAGGCTTTTCTAGCCCCTCACCCGGACGCGCCTTGCGCCGCGTCTCGCCCCCTCCCTCGAGGGAGAAGTCGTCCAGGCGCTTTGCTTCCGCGTGGGCCCACGGCATAGACTTGGCGGGCATGTTGCACCTCGCCGCCGCCGCGCCCATCGCGCTCGCCGCCTTCCTCGCCTCGTCGGTCGAGGCGGTGGAGGCGTTCACCATCGTCCTGGCGGTGAGCGTGGTCAGAGGTCCCCGGCCGGCGATCTTGGGCACGCTCGCCGCCCTGGCTGTCCTCGTCTTGGCCGTGGCCTTGTTCGGGCCGTTGCTCGGGGCCATTCCGATCCACGGCCTGCAACTGGTCATCGGCGTGCTGTTGCTTCTGTTCGGCTTGGGTTGGCTGCGCAAGGCGATCCTCAGGGCCGGCGGCGCTTTGCCGCTCCATGACGAGAGCGCCGCCTTCGACAAGCAGACGCGGACCCTCGAGGCCGGAGCGAGCAACGCCGCCGCCGACTGGATCGCGGGCGTGGCGGCCTTCAAGGCCGTCCTCCTGGAAGGGACCGAGGTGGTGTTCATCGTCCTGGCGGTGGGGGCGCGGCCGGGTCTGCTGGCGCCGGCGGCGATCGGGGCCGGGGCCGCCTGCGTCCTGGTAGCGGCCTTGGGGTTGGCGATCCGCAAGCCTCTGGCCCGCGTCCCGGAAAACAGTCTCAAGTTTTTGGTCGGAACCATGCTCTCGGCCTTCGGCCTGTTCTGGACCGCCGAGGGACTCACCGCCCCCTTCCCGTTCGGCGACTGGGCCATTCTCGCTTTGGTCGGCGCGATCCTCATCATCGCCCTGGTGATGACCGCTTATGTGCGCTGGTTGATGTCGCGGGCGCCGGCATGGGCGTGATCGCCGAATTCGGGGCCACCCTGTGGAAGATGTTCGCCGGCGATCTTCCGCTCTCAGCCGGCGCCCTGACGAGCGTGGCGGTGATGGCCGTACTTCTTGCCGCCCGCGCCGTCCCCGCCGGCGCCGTCCCGTTCCTTC
>DATCEL010000318.1:0-5948 GCA_036510115.1 Caulobacteraceae bacterium | reverse complement strand
GACGATCGTCGCGCCGGCGAGGGGCCTTGCGGGCAAACCTTCAACTCCTTGATCGAAACGCGCAGTCTTTTTCGCTAAAGCCCGTGGAGTGGCAAGGGCGCGGAGCGGCACGGCATGAGCGAACGAAGAGCCAGGGCCGCGGTGATTCTCGCCGCCGGCAAGGGCGAGCGAATGAAATCGCCCCGGGCGAAGGTGCTGCACGAAGTCGGCGGCCGGACGATGCTCGACCATGCGATCGACGCCGCCGAAGCCCTGGGCTGCGAGCGCGTTGTGGTTGTGGCCGGCGCTCACGCGCCCGAGGTGTCCGCGCATGTGACCCGGCGCCTGGGCGAGGGCGCGGTCGCGGTGCAAGCCCCCCCGCTGGGAACCGGCCATGCGGTTTTGGCCGCGAAAGCGGCGCTCGCGGGCTTTACCGGCGACGTGGTGGTTACCTACGCCGATGTCCCGTTGCTCACCGCCGAGACAATCTCGCCTCTGTTCGCGCTGCTGGCTCAGGGGGCGGCGATCGCCGTGCAAGGCTTCGAGCCGGCCGATCCGGGCGCCTACGGACGCCTGGCAGTCGGCGCGGACGGCGAGCTCGAGCGGATCGTCGAGGCCAAGGATGCGACGCCCGAAGAATTAGCCATAAGCGCCTGTAATTCTGGAATCATGGCGGCGGACGCCGAACTGTTGTTGCGTCTCTTGTCGCGCGTCGACAACGCCAACGCCAAGGCGGAATACTACCTGACCTCGGTGGTTGAACTGGCCCGCGCCGAGGGGCTTTCGGTGGGCGTGTCGATGGCCGATGAAGCGCAACTGGCCGGGGTCAATTCGCAAGGCGAGCTAGCCGCGGTCGAAGGCTTTTTCCAGGAGCGGCGTCGGATCGAGGTGATGGCGGCCGGCGCCTCCCTGACCGCGCCACAGACTGTGCATCTGGCCTGGGATACCAAGATCGGCCCCGGGACGAGCGTCGAACCCTATGTGGTCTTCGGCCCAGGGGTCACGGTGGAGGCGGGGGCGACGATCCGCGCGTTCAGCCACCTGGAGGGCGCGATCGTCCGCGCCGGGGCGATCGTCGGACCCTATGCGAGGCTGCGCCCGGGGGCGGAGATCGGCGAGCGGGCGCACATCGGCAACTTCGTCGAGGTGAAAAAGGTCAGGGTCGGCGCCGGGGCTAAGGCCAACCATCTCGCCTATCTTGGCGATGGCGTAGTTGGCGCGGGGGCGAACATCGGCGCCGGAACGATTTTCTGCAACTACGATGGCTTCGACAAGTTCGACACCCATGTCGGCGAGAACGCGTTCATCGGCTCCAACTCCGCCCTGGTCGCCCCGGTGACCATCGGCGCCGGCGCCTACACCGGCTCGGGCTCGGTGATCACACGCGACGTGGCTAAGGACGCCCTGGCCCTGGGACGCGGCCAGCAAGTGGAGAAGCCGGGTTGGGCGGCCGAGTTCCGCGCCCGCAAGCTCAAGGAGAAGGCCGCCAAGTGAGCCAGTCGGAGACGCTGAAGCGGGCCGCGGGGCAGGCCGCCGCCGGTCTGGTCGAGAGCGGCATGACCGTGGGCCTGGGCACCGGTTCGACCGCGGCGTGGTTCGTGCGCGCGCTCGCCGAGCGGCGACTCGATGTCATCTGCGTGGCGACGTCGGAGGCGACCGCCGGTCTGGCTGAGACCCTGGGCTTGAGGCTGACCGAATTGGACGATGTCGATGCGATCGATCTGACCGTCGACGGCGCCGATGAGATCGGCCCGAAGCTGGCTCTGATCAAGGGCGGTGGCGCGGCCCTTCTGCGGGAAAAGCTGGTGTGGACGGCGTCCCGGCGCTGCGTGGTCATCGCCGACGCCTCCAAGCCGGCGGTCCAGCTTGGCGGCTTTCCGCTGCCGATCGAGGTGATCGCTTTCGGCCATCGGCACACGGCGGCGCGGATCCAGGCGGCGCTGGCCGCCAGCGGGATCGACGCCACGCCGAGCCCGCGGCTAAAGGACGGGACGCCGGTGCTGACCGACGGCGGCAATCTCATCTATGACGCGCCGTGCCGGGAGATCGCCGATCCGGCCGCCTTGGCCGCCGCGTTGAAGGCGGTGACCGGCGTCGTCGAGCATGGCCTGTTTCTCGGCCTCGCCGAACGGGCCCTGATCGGAACCGCCGAGGGCGTGGTGACGATGTGGCCATGAGGGCCGCGTCGCACACCTCACATAAGAGCGCCTGACGGCGCTCTCGACCTCTCCCCACGGGAGAGGTGAACACGTAGGAGACCGATCTTGCCGCGTTACGACTATGATCTGTTTGTCATCGGCGCCGGCTCGGGCGGTGTGCGCGCCGCGCGCCTGGCGGCGATGAGCGGGGCCAAGGTCGCCGTCGCCGAGGAGCACCGGGTCGGCGGCACCTGCGTCATCCGTGGCTGCATCCCCAAAAAATTCATGGTCTATGCGAGCGAGTTCTCGTCCGCCTTCAAGTCGGCGACGGGCTTCGGCTGGTCGGCGAGCCGGGCGAAATTCGACTGGCCGACTTTCCTCGAGCGCAAGGACGTGGAGATCGCGCGGCTTTCGGGGGTCTATGTCGCCAATCTGGAGAACGCGGGCGCCAAGCTCATTCACACCCGGGCCAAGCTCACCGACGCCCACACCTTGGAGCTGGCGGGCCAGGACAAGCCGGTCACCGCGGCCAAGGTGCTGATCGCCACCGGCGCCAGACCGACCCTGCCCGACGACCTGCCGGGCGTGGAGCTCGCGATCACCTCCAACGAGGCCTTTCACCTGGAGCAGCTACCCAAGAGCGTGGTGATCGCCGGCGGCGGCTATATCGCCACCGAATTCGCCGGCATCTTCAATGGCCTCGGCGTCGAGACGACGATCGTTTATCGCGGCCCGATCCTGTTGCGTGGCTTCGATGACGACGTGCGCGCCCATGTGATGCGCGAGATGGAGCGGCGCGGGATCAAGGTCATCGTCGGCTGCCGCCAGACCAAGCTTGAGAAGACCGTCAAGGGCGTCATCAGCCATCTATCCAGCGGCCATACGCTGGAAAGCGAGATCACCCTCTTCGCCACTGGCCGGGCGCCCTACACCGAGGACCTGGGGCTGGACGCCGCCGGCGTGGCTGTGAATGATCGCGGCGCGGTGATCGTGGATGACTATTCGCGGACCAATGTCGAAACCATCTGGGCGGTGGGCGATGTCACCGACCGCCTCAACCTGACCCCGGTGGCGATCCGCGAGGGCGCGGCCTTCGCCAATACCGAGTTCCACGACCGGCCGACGCGCTTCGACCACGAGATGGTGGCCAGCGCCGTGTTCTCCCAGCCGCCGGTGGGCGCGGTGGGGATGACCGAGGGCCAGGCGCGGCAGGGCGGGCGCAAACTAACAATATATCGCTCCGTCTTCCGGCCGATGAAGGCGACCTTCTATGGAGGCGACGAGCGCATACTGATGAAACTGGTGGTGGAGACCAAGACCGACAAGATTCTCGGCTGCCACATCGTCGGCCCCGACGCGCCGGAAATGATTCAAATGGCCGCCATCGCCTTGAAGTTGGGGGTGACCAAGGCTCAGTGGGACGACACCTGCGCGGTCCACCCAACCGCGGCGGAGGAACTGGTCACCATGCGCGAGCCCTATTTGCCGTCGGAGCTTTGACGCAGGGCAGCGTTTTGCCTTTCGACGCCGGTTGGTCTAAGCCCGCGCCTCTCTTTTTGAGGCAAAGCGATGACTGAGCGGTGGGCGCCCGCGTCGTGGAGAGCGCGGGCCGCCAAGCATATCCCCAGCGACTACCCCGATCCGGCCGCCCTGGCGCGGGCCGAGGCTGAGCTCGCGCGCATGCCGCCGCTGGTCTTCGCCGGTGAGGCCCGCCGCCTGAAGCACTTGCTGAGCGAAGTCGCCGCCGGCCGCGCGTTCCTGCTACAGGGCGGCGACTGCGCCGAGAGCTTCAAGGAATTCTCGGCCGACAACATCCGCGACACCTTCCGCCTGATCCTGCAGATGGCCGTGGTGATGACCTTCGCCGGCGGCAAGCCGGTGGTGAAGGTCGGGCGGATGGCCGGTCAGTTCGCCAAACCGAGGTCGGAGACCACCGAGACCATCGGCGGCGTCACCCTGCCGGCTTATCGCGGCGACATCATCAACGGCATGGATTTCAATCCGGCCGAGCGGGCACCCGATCCGGAGCGGCTGTTGAAGGCCTACGCCCAGTCGGCCTCGACGCTCAATCTGCTGCGCGCCTTCGCCAGCGGCGGCTACGCCGACCTGCACAACATCCACCGCTGGACCCTGGACTTCGTCGGCGGCAGCCCCCAGGGGGCCCGCTACCGCGAACTGACCGACAAGATCAGCGAGGCCCTGACCTTCATGGAGCCCATCGGGGTGACCCCCGCCAGCCACCAGGATCTGGCGCGGGTGGAGTTCTTCACCTGTCATGAGGCCCTGCTGTTGGGCTTCGAGGAGGCTCTGACCCGCGTCGATTCCACCTCCGGCGACTGGTACGACGTCTCCGCCCACCTGGTGTGGATCGGCGAGCGCACGCGGCAGTTGGACGGCGCCCATGTGGAATTCGCGCGCGGGATCAAGAATCCCATCGGCCTGAAGGTCGGCCCGACCCTAGAGGTGGACGAACTGCTGCCGCTGATCGACGCCCTCAATCCGGCCAACGAGCCTGGTCGCCTGACTCTTTACGGCCGTTTCGGCTCGGACAGGATCGGCGCCCGCTTGCCGGGGCTGATGAACGCGACCCGGCGCGAGGGCAAGCAGGTCGTCTGGGCCATCGATCCGATGCACGGCAACACCCTGAAGGCGGCCAACGGCTACAAGACCCGGCCGTTCGAGCGCATTCTCTCTGAAGTGAAGAGCTTCATCGAGATCGCCCAGGCCGAGGGCGTCCATCCCGGCGGCGTGCATCTGGAGATGACCGGGCAGAACGTCACCGAATGCACTGGCGGCGCGCGGGCGCTCGGCGAAGGCGAGCTCGGCGACCGCTATCACACCCACTGCGACCCCCGGCTCAACGGCGAGCAGTCGCTGGAGCTGGCCTTTCTGGTGGCCGAGAAGCTGAAGGCGCAACGCTCGTCGGGCCTGATCCAGGCGGCGGAGTAAGGGAACATGATCCTCCCCCGATTTCGGGGGAGGGGGACCCCGAAGGGGTGGAGGGGGCAGCCCCCCTCCCGGCTTCGCCGGCCCTCTCCCCGCTTCGCAGGGGGAGATTCGCCCAAATCTCCAGATCGGCCAGGGCGCGTAAACCGACCGCGCGCTTTTTGGCTCGGCCGCGCTCGCCGCGCTCGGGGCGGGGAGAGCCTGGCCCGCGTGGCGGCGCCTCGACCGGCGGCAGCAGGCCGTAGTTGATGTTCATTGGCTGGAACGAGCCCGCGCCGGCGCCGATGTGGCCGCCGGTGATGTGGCCGATAAGCGCCCCCAGAGCCGTGGTCGGCGGCGGCAAGTCGAGCTCGTGTCCGGCGATCTCGGCGGCGGCCAGGCGGCCGGCGATCAGGCCAACGGCCGCGCTTTCGACATAGCCCTCGACGCCGGTGATCTGGCCGGCGAAGCGCAGGCGCGGCGCGGCCTTCAGGCGCAGGCGCTTGTCGAGGACCTTGGGGCTGTCCAGGAAGGTATTTCGGTGCAGGCCGCCCAGGCGCGCGAAGACGGCGTGTTCGAGACCGGGGATGGTGCGGAAGATCTCGCTCTGGGCGCCGTGCTTCAGCTTGGTCTGGAAGCCGACCATGTTCCACAATACGCCGAGGGCGTTATCCTGGCGTAGCTGGACGACCGCCCACGGCTTCTCGCCCGGCCGATGGGAATTGGTCAGGCCCACCGGCTTCATCGGCCCAAAGCGCAGGGTCTCGCGGCCGCGCTCGGCCATCACCTCGATCGGCAGGCAGCCGTCGAAGTAGGGCACGTGCTCCCAGTCCTTGAACTCGGTCTTGGGGCCGGCCAGCAGGGCGTCGATGAAGCGCTCGTATCGATCACGGGTCAGAGGGCAGC
>DATCEL010000317.1:0-2281 GCA_036510115.1 Caulobacteraceae bacterium | reverse complement strand
CGATCAACGGCGAGCCGGCGACGGCGCCCAACGGCGGCACCATCGGCTTCGCGGCCAAGTCCCCCGCCGAGGCCGACGCCTGGCACGCGGCCGGCGTCGCTCACGGCGGGACGACCTGCGAGGATCCGCCCGGCGTGCGCGAAGGCGGCATGGGCAGGATGTACCTCGCCTATCTGCGCGATCCCGACGGCAACAAGCTCTGCGCCCTGCACCGGATGTGATGAGCGAAGGCGAAGCACCTCTCTTAACGGCTGTTTGACCCGAGGCCGACAAGCGTCATGGTAGACGGCGCGCAATAGGTGACACCATGCGTTGGCCTTTCCGCGCTGTCACGATTTTGGTCATCGTCGGCTTGTCGGTCGGATCCACGCTTCTGTGGTCGGAGCTGGCCAAGGGCGTACCGTCGCCCGTTCCCCTCACGTCCGGGATGACTGGCGACTGGACCACAATTACGAAGCGATTCGACACCCGCGTTCAGCACCGTTTTCCCATCGGCTCTTCAGAATTTGACATGGGGAGAGTGCTGTCGGAGCAGGGGTTCTCTCAGGCGGACTGGGGCGGGGCGACCGGAACGGAACATGAGGCAGTGCGTCGCGAGGACAGCTTCGTTTGCAAGGTCGCTGCCCGGATTCGCTGGCGAGCGAGCGCAGACGGGCGACTGACTTCAATCCGAGGGTCATACGGCGAGGAAGGGTGCCTCTGAAACAAACACCGTGAACGGCTGCGGCCTGGACGGCAAATTCGCCGAGACTGGGCCGCCACGTCCGCGCCCGCGAGGAAGCCTGACTGATATTGCCAGCAGGCGACGCCCCTCACCACGCATCCACGAACCGCCGCCGGGGCGCGTGGCGAGGCTTACAGGCCTTCAGCCCATCGACGATCCAGCGGCGCGTGTCGGCCGGGTCGATGACCGCGTCGATCTCCAGGCTGGCGGCGACGTTGATCGCCTTGCCGCGGGCGTAGAGCGCGCCCAGGAGCTTGTCGAACAGCGCCTGCTTGGCCTCGGGGTCGGTCTCGGCCTCCAGTTCGCGGCGATAGCCCAGGCGCACCGAGCCCTCCAGGCCCATGCCGCCGAACTCACCCGTGGGCCATGCGGCGCAGAACACCGGGGCCAGGGTCGAGCCGCCGGCCATGGCCTGGGCACCCAGCCCGTAGGCCTTGCGCAGCACGACGGCGAACATCGGCGTGCCGAGGCGCGCGGCGTTGATGAACAGGCGCGAGGTCTTGCGCACCGCCGCCTGGGCCTCGCTGTCCGGCCCGACCATGAATCCCGGGGTGTCGATCAGGGATAGAACCGGCAGGTCGAAAGCATCCGCGATCTGGAACAGGCGCGATCCCTTGTCGGCGCCGTCGCAATCCACCGCCCCGCCCAGGTGCATGGGGTCGTTGGCGATCAGGCCCATGGGCCGGCCCTCAATGCGAATGAAGCCGGTGACTACGCCGGGGGCGAAGGCGGGCCGCAGCTCGAGGAACGAGGCTTCGTCGGCCAGAGTCTCGATCACCGTCCGCACGTCATAGACGCGCAGGCGATTTTCGGGCACCGCCCGGCGCAGGCGGCGCTGATCGGCCACGGTCCAGTCGGCCAAGGGTCCCTGGAAATAGGAGAGCGCCTGTTTGGCTAGCCGCGTCGCGTCGTCTTCATCCTCGGCGAGGATATCGACGACGCCGTTGGCGGTCTGAACGTCCATGGGCCCGATCTCTTCCGGCGCGAAGACACCCAGGCCTCCGCCCTCGATCATCGCCGGTCCGCCCATGCCGATATTGGCGCCCTTGGTGCAGATGAGGATTTCGGAGAGGCCGGCGAAGGAGGCGTTGCCGGCGAAGCAGCGGCCCGAAACGACAGCGATCTTCGGCACCAGGCCGGCCAGCCGCGCGAACGACTTGAAGCTCGGCGTCGCCAGGCCGGACGCCCCGACCCCGTCGGTGTCTCCCGGCCGGCCGCCGCCGCCTTCGGCGAACCAGATCACCGGCAATTCCTGGCTCTCGACCACCTCCAGCAGACGATCGGTCTTGAGGTGGTTCATGTGTCCCTGCGTGCCGGCGAGGACGGTGAAGTCGTAGGCCAGGGCCGCGCAGCGCGCCTTCTCGGCGCCGACGAGGGCCCCATTCACCTGGGCGAGGCCGCAGACGAGGCCGTCGGCGGGGCTCATTTTCTTGAGTTCGTCCTCCGAGCGGCGGCGGCGCTGGGCGGCGAGGGCGAAGGCGCCATATTCCAGAAAACTGCCCGGATCGACGAGGTCGTCGATGTTTTCCCGGGCGGTGCGCTGGCCGCGCTCGCGGC
>DATCEL010000316.1:0-3794 GCA_036510115.1 Caulobacteraceae bacterium | reverse complement strand
CGCGCATGATGGCCATGCGCACGCTCGCCGCGGCGGCGGCCCTCATCGGCCTTTTGCAACTCATCGATCTGCTCGAACGCACCAACGACATTCTGGCGCGAGGCGGAGCGATTGAAATCCTCCGCTACATGGCCCTGCGCCTACCCTATCTATTTGGACAGGTGGCGCCGTTCGCCGTGCTCGCCGGAGCGCTCTTCACCTTCAGTCAGCTCGCCCGCAACAGCGAACTGGTGGTGATGCGGATCAGCGGTCTTTCGCTCCTGCAGATTTTCCGCCGGACGCTGCCGGTGGCCCTCGCGGTGGCCACCCTGGAACTGGTGGTGGCCGATCAAGTCACGCCGCGGGCCGAGCAGGCTTTGGCCACTTGGTGGGCGCAGAGCGCGCCGGGGACGGCCACCAAAACGCCCGCGCCGAGGTGGTTCCGCATCGATGGGAACGTGGTCCTGGCGCGCTCGGCGTCAGCCAATGGCAAGCTGTTGCGGGGGGTTTCGATCTATGACCGTGACGCTCAGAGGCAACTTGTCCGACGTATCGCCGCGCAGTCCGCGGCCTGGGATGGCAAGGCATGGCGCCTCTCCAACGCGACCATCACCGACCTTCGCCAGGACCATGCCGACACCATGACGGTGGGCGCCGCCGACTGGCCCACCACCCTTCGGCCCTCCGACACGGCGCGGCTGTTTGCCGGCTCGTTCGAGATGACGTCGGAAGCCGCTTACCGTTCTCTCTTCGGCAAGGCTCCGGTCAATCAAAGCCCGAGCGAATTCCAGACGAGGCTCTATCGCACCCTCGCGGAAGCCATGGCGCCGATCATCATGCTGCTGCTGGCGCTGCCGACTGCTCTGGGCCATGCCCGCAGCAATCGCACGATCCCGGTTGTTCTCGGGCTCTGCTTCGGCCTGCTCTATCTGGTGGCCGACGGCATCCTGACCGCCATGGGCGAGACGGGCGTGTTGCCGCCATGGGCCGCCGCCTGGGGCGCCCCCGTGGCCTTCGCCGCCGGCGCGGTCAGCTTCCTTCTCTACGCCGAAGGATAGAACCATGCCGCTCGAAATCCTTCCCGTCGTCAGCAAATCTGAGGTGGAGCGGTTCATTCGCGTGCCCATGCGGCTTAGCGAAGGCGATCCCAGTTTCATTGCGCCGCTGATGTTCGAGCGCCGCGAGGCGCTGTCGCCCAAGGTGAACCCTTTCTTCCAGCACGCTGACTGGCAATTCTGGCTGGCGGTCCGCGACGGTCGCGATGTGGGTCGCATCAGCGCGCAGATCGATCATCTGGCGGCGACCGATCCGTGTGCGCCGGCCGGGTACTTCGGCATGATCTCCGCGGAAGACGATGAGGCCGTCTTCAAGGCGTTGCTATCGACCGCCGAGGATTGGCTGCGGGCCCGAGGCCGCGCGCAGATCATCGGTCCCTTCAACCTTTCCATCAATGAAGAGGTTGGCCTGCTCGTCGATGGATTCGACACCCCACCGATGCTGCTGATGGGCCACGATCCACGTTATGTCGGCGGCCGGATCGAAGAGCAGGGCTACGCCAAGGTCAAGGACGTGTACGCCTATATCTCAGGCGTGCCGGTCTTCACGCCGGGGGTGCAGGCGCGCCTCAACCGACCGCCGCCGCCGGGCGTGGTCCTGCGTCCGATCAACATGAAGGACTTCGATGGCGAGGTCCGCACCCTGGTCGATATCTGGAACGACGCATGGGCCCACAACTGGGGTTTCGCGCCGGTCACTGAAGCAGAGACCCGACACCTCGGCGAATCCCTGAAGCTTCTGCTCCACCCACGTCTCATCTGGTTCGTGGAAATCGACGGTGAGGCGGCGGGCTTTGGCGCCCTGCTGCCCAATCTCAACGACGCGATTTTCGATCTGAAGGGTAAGCTGTTTCCGTTTGGCTGGGCGAAATTGCTTTGGCGCTTGAAGGTGAAAGGCGTGAAGCGCGGCCGCGTGCCGCTCATGGGCGTCAAACGTAAATTCGCACGCGAAGCGCGCGGCGCTTTCGCGCCTTTCCTCATCCTCGACGCCTTCCGTCGCGAGGCCGTCAAGATCGGCATTACCGAAGCGGAATATTCCTGGATCCTCGAGGATAACGCGCCCATGCGTCACATTCTCGAGAACTTCGGCGCGCGCATCTACAAGACTTACCGGGTCTACGGAAAGTCACTGAGCGGCGGGGCCCACGCGGTCGACAGCGGCGCGTCCGAGGAAAGCCTGACTCTCTAGCGGGACATCGATGCGGGACGCGGCAATGCGTCACCCTAGAAGATGAAGCCCGTCTCCAAGAGACCGCGGAATTGCGATCGGGCATTGCCGTCCTGTCCGAAGCCTGCTCCGGGCGCGCCGCTGGTGATCCCGACATAGGAGGCTTCGCCGCGGACGAAGAAGATTCCCTTCTGGTAGGTGGGCGTCAGCGTGACCGATACAGCCTTGCTGCCCGGCCCATAGAGGAGACTGGTCTGCGCGCACTCGTCGTCACCGGCCATGCAGGAGGCGCTTGAACTGGCGACATATTCCACCCGGCCGGCGAGGCTCCAATGGGCATTGAAACTGTATTTGGCCAGGATCGCGCCACTGTAGGTGTCGGCGCCCGCGTAGTCCGTGCCGCCGATGTCGATCGCCGAGGCGTGGGTGTATTGGAAGTAGGGCGTGATGACCCAGGCGCCCTCGGTGTGGGTCCAAATGAGATTGAGGATGTCGCTGTTGTTCTGAAAGACGGGGGTGGCGGCTGACTGGCGCGTGTACTTTGACAGGGCGCCGCCGCCGGCCACGGTGATCGAATCCTTCGGGCTCAGAGTGTAGGCGAACGACCCGCTCAACCAATTGTAGCGGTTGGAATAGAACCCGTCGTTGAGCGATACAGACGCGCTCACCGGTCCCTTGGCGTAGTTGACCTGGACGCCATCGCTGAACACCGGCTCCTGATTCCACAACAAGCCGCGCTCGATGTTGATGTTCTGGAAGGTATAGGCGGCTTCCGCTCCGATCAGCGTCGGCAGCTTGCCGATCTGAATGGAGAGGGTGCTGGTCGGCTGGAGTTTCACATAGGCCATGGGAATGGCGCTGTAGGTGCTCGAGGTCAGCGTCGTCGCATGCACATAGGGTGTGCCGAGCGCGGGCAGGGAATAGACCCCGGCATTGATGAAGAATTGTACGGGTCCCGTCGTCGTCTGGATGAACAGCAGGCCGCTGGAGATGTCGGCCAGGTTGGAGCGATCGAATGGTGAGTGTTCGGTCTGCACCATGCCAAGGCCGCTGACCGCCCCGGTCACGTAGACCTTGCCCAATGGGCCGGCGTCGAAGCTCGGAGGATTGGGGTCCGCGTTCAGCGTCGGACCCATGGTCGGCTGACCCATGGGAGCCGCCGCGGGGGCGGCCGGCGGCGCAGCCGGCGCGGCCGGCCCATCGGCCAAGGCCGCGCCGGCCAGAAGTGAGGCTGCAGAAGCGGTCGCGCAGAGAAGCCGTGTGGCCCGAATCTTCATCACTATCCCCTCGATTGTTGTGGAACCCACGGCGACGTTGCGCCTAGCATAAGGCAATAGTCGAAATGCCTACTTTAATCATACGAGGGAATGTTGAGTTTGTCGAGCTTTATACTTTCTTTATATTTAGGTCACTGAAATTTGCATCTCATTTATACAGAGGCGCCCGCTTTTTCAGCACTTAAAGTACATATCGAACTCGACGGGGTGGGGGTGGAGCTGGAGGCGGATGACCTCTTCCATCTTGAGTTCGATGTAGGCGTCGATGAAGTCGTCATCCATGACCCCGCCTTTCTTCAAGAAGGCGCGATCCTT
>DATCEL010000315.1:0-5332 GCA_036510115.1 Caulobacteraceae bacterium | reverse complement strand
TTTCCAGCAGCAGGGCGTAGGCGGCGATGTGGATGGTCTCCATATTGGAGAACGACGCCAGCATCATCTTCACTTCCGTCGGTTTGAAGACGGTGGCGTAGCGCTCCATGTAGTTGTCGTTCACCTCGACATCCGACTGGGTGAAGAAGCGGAAGATCTGGGTGAGCAGATTGCGTTCGCGATCGTTGAGGCGCGCGGCCCAATCCTTGCAGTCCTCGCCGAGGGGAATTTCCTCGGGCATCCAGTGGACCTGCTGCTGGCGCTTCCAGAAGTCGTAGGCCCAGGGATAGCGGAATGGCTTATAACCCACCGAGGGAGTCATCAGGCCGGGCAGGGTGGTCATGGACGTCTCCGAAGAGAGCAAGCGCCAAGATGGCGGAACGGAATCGACACTAACAGCGCGTGTGACAACATCTAGTAGGATCAATTACCATACCATCAATATGGTGTGGGCGGCATGGGGATAAAGGGCGGAAATCGATGCTGATCGACGGCCGGCCCATGCGCACCATCTGGCCCGCCGCCGGCGGGGTGATGGAGATCATCGATCAGACCCGGCTGCCGCACCGCGTCGAGACCGTTCGGCTGGAAACGCTCGACGATTTCGTAGCCGCCATCGCCGACATGCGGGTGCGCGGCGCGCCGTTGATCGGGGTGACCGCCGCCTGGGGCCTCGCCACGGCCCTGCGGGGCGATCCGTCGGACGAAGCCCTGGCGCGGGCCGGCGCGCGCCTCGTCGCCGCGCGACCGACGGCGGTCAATCTCGCCTGGGCGATCGAACGCATGGCGCGGGCCGTCCGGCCCCTCGCCCTCGCCGATCGCGCGCCGGCCGCCGCCGCCGAGGCCGCCGCCATCGCCGAGGAGGACGTCGCCGCCTGCCGGCGAATCGGCGAGCACGGGGCCGATCTCATCGCCGCTCTGGCGTCGCGCAAGTCGGGCGGCCCGGTCAACGTTCTCACCCACTGCAACGCCGGCTGGCTGGCGACCGTGGACTGGGGGACGGCGCTCGCGCCCATCTATGTCGCCGCCGAGCGCGGGATCGAGGTCCATGTGTGGGTCGACGAGACGCGGCCGCGCAACCAGGGCGCCGCGCTCACCGCCTTCGAGCTCGGCCAGCAGGGGATCGCCCACACCATCGTCGCCGACAACGCGGGCGGCCATCTGATGCAGCACGGCAAGGTCGACCTGTGTCTCGTCGGCGCCGACCGGATCACGCGCACCGGCGACGCGGCCAACAAGATCGGCACCTATCTGAAGGCCCTGGCGGCGATGGACAACGCCGTCCCCTTCCATGTCGCCGCGCCGATTTCGACCATCGACTGGAACATCTCTGACGGCGCGGCCGAGATTGCGATAGAACAGCGTGACAGTCGGGAGGTGACTCACATGACCGGGTCCACGGTCGACGGCGCGATTGTCGAGGTGATGATCGCCGCGCCCGGCAGCGCGGCGGCGAACTACGCCTTCGACGTCACGCCCGCCCGCCTGATCAGCGGCTTCATCACCGAGCGGGGCCTGAGCGCCGCCCATGGCCTGGCGGCCATGACCAGCGACTCGGAATTTTTAGTCCGCGCGACGGCGTCGCGCTCATAGGGGGAAACGCGCCGATGTATCTGCCATATGTTGGATATGTGACGACGATCCAGATCATTCTCGCCATCCTCGCCGTCGGCGCGGGCCTGCTGATCCTGAGGACCATCCTGCAGCAGGGCGGTCCGCGGTCGAGGCGAACGGGCGGTGGGGCGGTATGGATCGTCGTGCCGCTGATCGCCATCGCCGGCGGCGGGGTCGTATGGGTCCTGGTCAAGGTCCTGCAGATGATGGGCCAGAGCTTCCAGACCTGAGGAGCGTTTGTCCTTCCCCGCTTCGCCGTAGGAGGATCAGATTGGCCCTACTGGCAGGCGAGGCACTCGTCGTAGTCGGTGTGAGCCCCGGAGACCGCGGCGGCGCTCTCGGCGGCCATGTCGGCGCCGGCGAAGGCCGCCCGCTGAACCGATTTCGAGCGCAGATAATAGAGGCTCTTCACCCCCCGTTCCCACGCCTGCCAGTGCAGCATGTGCAGATCCCATTTGTCGACATCGCCGGGCAGGAAGACGTTCACCGACTGCGACTGGCAGATCTCGGGCGTGCGGTCGGCGGCGAGGTCGATGACCCACCGCTGGTCGATCTCGAAGGCGGTCTTGAAGATGGTCTTCTCATCATCGGTCAGGCAGTCGAGATGACGCACCGAACCTTCGTTCTCTAGAATCGAAGCCCACACGGCGCCGGTGTTCTCGCCTTTCTCTTCGAGCAGTCGCTCAAGATAGGGGTTCTTGACCGCGAACGAGCCCGAGAGGGTCTTGTGGGTGTAGATGTTGGCCGGGATCGGCTCGATGCCGGCGCTGGCCCCGCCGCAGATGATCGAGATCGAGGCCGTCGGCGCGATGGCCAGCTTGTGCGAGAACCGCTCCATCACCCCGCGCTCGGCCGCGTCGGGGCAGGGGCCACGCTCTTCGGCGAGGAGGGCGCTGGCGGCGTCGCAGGCGCGGCGCAGGTGCTTGAACAAGCGCATGTTCCAGGATTTTGCCAAAGCGCTTTCGAAGGGCACGTTCTGGCCCTGCAGGAAGGAGTGGAAACCCATCAGCCCCAGGCCGACCGAGCGCTCGCGCGCAGCGGCGTAGGCCGCCGGGGCCATCTCGGCTGGCGCGCGGTCGATGAAGTCCTGCAGCACATTGTCGAGGAAGCGCATGATGTCTTCGACGAAGGTCGGATGGTCGCGCCATTCGAGGAAGGTCTCGGCGTTGACGCTGGAGAGGCAGCACACCGCCGTCCGCTCATTGCCGAGATGGTCCAATCCGGAGGGGAGCATGATCTCTGAGCACAGATTGGACTGGCGCACCTTCAGGCCCAGCTCGCGCTGGTGGCGCGGCATGGCCCGGTTCACCGTGTCGGAGAAGATCAGGTAAGGCTCTCCTGTCTGCAAGCGCAGCTCGAGGACCTTCTGCCACAAGGTGCGGGCGTCGACCTCGCGCACAGCCTCATGGGTCTTGGGCGAACGAAGGGAGAAGGGCGCCCCGTCGCGCACGGCGTGCATGAATTCGTCGGTGATCGAAATGCCGTGGTGCAGATTGAGCGACTTACGGTTGAAATCGCCGGACGGTTTGCGGATCTCGAGGAACTCCTCGATCTCGGGATGGTGGATGTCGACATAGACCGCCGCCGAACCGCGCCGCAGGGAGCCCTGGCTGATAGCCAGGGTCAGGCTGTCCATGACCCGGATGAAGGGGATGATGCCGCTGGTCTGGCCCGAGCCTTTCACCTTCTCGCCGATCGAGCGCACGCCGCCCCAATAGGTGCCGATGCCGCCGCCGTTGGCCGCCAGCCAGACATTCTGGTTCCAGGTGTTGACGATGCTTTCCAGCGAATCGCCCACCGAATTTAGGAAGCAGGAAATCGGCAGGCCGCGGTTGGCGCCGCCGTTCGACAGCACCGGCGTGGCCGGCATGAACCACAGATTGGAGATGTAGTCGTAGATGCGTTGGGCGTGTTCGGCGTCGTCGGCGAAGGCGGTAGCCACGCGGGCGAACATGTCCTGGTAGGATTCGCCCGCCAGCAGGTAGCGGTCCTCAAGGGTGGTGCGGCCGAAGTCGGTCAGAAGCGCGTCGCGCGAGCGGTCGATCTCAACCTTGCGCACGAGCTGCAGCTTTGGCCGGGCGGCCGAATCCGTTCGGATTCGCGCCTTCGCCGAACCCTCGGCGACCACATTCCTGATTGCTTGACCCGCCGTCATGACCTTCCGCCGCCCCTTGTCTCGCCAGCTGCGGTGTGAGTCGGAGAAGACCCGTCCGCAGCTATATATAGTGGGCCACTCGCCCCTTATCCCCACCATATGGGGTCACAAGGTTGATAGACCGTCAACGGGCGCCGGGCCTGCGTGACAGATTTATTTGCGTCGCTGGAGCCCTAACGCCGAGCCGGCCGACTCGAAGCCGCCCTTCGTTCACGAGACTGTGATCGAAGGGGCTTCAATCCTCCCTCCCGTTCAGGGATGGAGGCGTTTGGTTCCGAAAACTAGAACCGTTCGCCGACCATGTCTTCGCTTTTGGCCCACAAAGCCCTGGCGTGCTCCGGATCGACCGCATAGCCGCGCACGCCGCCGGAAAGGCCGGCCGACGATTCGACCACCTCGGCCACGTGGCAGTCCTCGCAATAGCGACCGCCGACCGCGTCGGCGCTGGCCACCGCGGCGGTCCACACCGAGGTCGCCGCGCCCTGGGGGATGGTCTTCCACTGGAAGCTGGTCATATCGCCCGAGCGCCCGGCGCTCACCCGGGCCTGGACGAGTTGCTGGATGACCTCCGGGGTCATGTGGCGGCCGAGCTCAGTCTGGATGCCGCCGGGATGGAGGGCGGCGGCGCGCACGCCTCGTCCCTTGTGACGACGGTCGAACTCCACCGCGAACAGGATGTTGGCGGTCTTCGAGCGGCCGTAGGCGCCAAACTCGGTGTAGGGCGTGTGGTCGAAATTGGGATCGTCGAGGTCGACGTCGGCGAACTGATGGCCGGCCGAACTGAGGTTCACCAGGCGCGATCCAGAGCCCAGCAGGGAGGCGATACGATTGACCAGCACGAAGTGGCCGAGGTGGTTGGTGCCGAACTGAGTCTCGAAACCGTCGGCGGTCTTGCCGAACGGGCAGGCCATGACCCCGGCGTTGGCGATCACCACATCGAACGCCTTGCCGGCGGCGAGGAGGGCGTCGGCGCAAGCGCGGACGCTGGCCAGGGAAGCCAGGTCGAGTTCGATCAACTCCAGGCCGCCGCCGTTCACGGCCTCCGCGCGCACCCGTTCGGTGGCCCGATGGGCCTTCTCCAGATCCCGCGCCGCGCCGACCACCCAGGCGCCGCGGGCGGCGAGGGCGCGCGCGGTCTCCGCGCCCAATCCCGCCGATACGCCGGTGACCAGAATGCGCTTGCCGGAGAGATCGACCCCCGCCAGCACTTCGTCGGTGGTCGATTCCGCGCCAAATGCTCCCGCCATGCCCGTCTCTCCCTTGTCCAGGGCGTGACATAAGCCCGTCGGCCTTTGCACGCCAGAACCGCCCGGACGCCACGTCTTGCAGCCTTGCGGTGGTTTGGCGGTTGGGATCAGGCCTCGAACGTGAGATTGGAGTCTGCATGCGCATCAGGAACGGCTACCGGATCACCTACGACTGCCCCGCCCCGGTCCCCATGCTGCTGACCTTGAGCGTGCATCCCTCGCGCCGGGACGATCTGGAGACGGCCGACTGGGTCTCTACGGACCCCGGCGTGGAGGTCGAGCAGTATCTCGACGCCTTCGGCAATATCTGCAGCCG
>DATCEL010000314.1:0-2755 GCA_036510115.1 Caulobacteraceae bacterium | reverse complement strand
CGCGCGCTCGCCCGCGATCCCGCGGCCGCGGCCCGCAAGTCGGGCGTCCACATGCCCATCGACTGGATCGCGGGCGACGCCATGTCGTCGGCCGATGTGGCCGCCGCGGCCAGGGGCGCTGGACTGATCGTCCATGCGGTGAACCCGCCCGGCTATCGCAACTGGCGCGGCCTGGCGATCCCGATGCTCGCCAACACCATCGCCGCGGCCAAGGCCGAAGGCGCGCGCATCGTCCTGCCCGGGAATGTCTATAACTTCGCACCTGACGCCGGCCCGATGATCGCCGAGGATGCGCCCCAGGCGCCGCTGACCCGCAAGGGCAAGGTGCGTGAGGAAATGGAGGCCATGCTGCGGGAGGCCTCGGCCGTCGGCGTCAAGGCGCTGATCCTGCGCGCGGGCGACTATTTCGGCCCGGCCGCGCCCAACAGCGCCCTGGGCTGGTTGACCACCCGCCGCGCCGGTCGCGTGACCGCGCTCTACAATCCCGGTCCCGCCGGCCACGCCTTCGCCTATCTGCCCGATCTGGCCGAGACTCTGGGCCGGCTCATCGACCGCGAGGACGAATTGGCCGATTTCGCGACTTTCCATTTCGCCGGCCATTGGCTGACCGGACCCAGCGAACTGGCGGAGGCGATGCGTCGCGCGGCCAACGATCCGCGTATTCCGCTCAAGCCCTTCCCCTATCCGGTGATTGTCGCCCTCTCACCCTTTGTCACCATGTTCCGCGAGCTGCTGGAGATGCGCTATCTGTGGGTGAAGCCGATCGGCCTCGACGACGGCAAACTGCGCGCCTTTCTGGGCGAAGTTCCGGCCACCCCGCTCGACCGCGCCTTGGCGGAAAGCCTCGCCGACCTCGAGGTTCAGATCCCGGCGAAGTCCTGGACGCGCCCGGGTCCTCGCCCCTATGTAGCCGCTCATGTCCGGGCGAACCCTCTATGACAAGATCTGGGACGCGCACCTAGTCGCCGGCGGAGACGCCGGCGGCGAGGCCGTCCTCTATATCGACCTGCACCTCATCCATGAGGTGACCACGCCGCAGGCCTTCGCCGGACTTCGCGCCGCCGGCCGCGGCGTGCGGCGTCCCGATCGCACCCTCGCCGTCGCCGATCACAATACGCCGACCGAGGGTCAGGCCTTGGGCGTCGCCGCCGTGGCCGACGCCGAGGCGCGGCTGCAACTCCAGACCTTGGAAAAGAATGTCGGCGAGCACGGCATCGAATTCTTTCCCATGGGCGACCCGCGCAACGGCATCGTCCACGTCATCGGCCCCGAGCAGGGCCGCACCCAGCCGGGCATGACCATCGTCTGCGGCGATTCCCACACCTCGACCCACGGCGCCTTTGGGGCCCTGGCCCAGGGCATCGGCACCAGCGAGGTCGAGCATGTGCTGGCCACCCAGACCCTGCGCCAGGCCAAGTCTCGAAACATGCGGGTCACCTTCACCGGCATGCCGGGACCGGGCGTGGGCGCCAAGGACTACGCCCTGGCCCTGATCGGCCAGATCGGCACGGCGGGGGGAACCGGCTTCGTCATCGAATATGCCGGCGAGGCGATCCGCGCGCTCTCCATGGAGGGGCGCATGACCCTGTGCAACATGACCATCGAGGCCGGCGCCCGCGCCGGCCTGGTGGCCCCGGACCAGACAACCTTCGACTACCTTTGCGGCCGGCCCGCCGCGCCCAAGGGCGGGGCGTGGGAAATGGCGCTCTCTAACTGGAAGACCTTCCATTCGGACGCCGGCGCCGTCTTCGACGCCGAGGTGGCGATCGACGTTTCGACGCTCGCGCCCATGGTCACCTGGGGGACGAGCCCGCAGGACGTGACGCCCGCGACCGGCGCCGTGCCCGATCCCGCCGACTTCGACGAAACCCGCGCCGGCCACATTCGCCGCGCGCTCGACTACATGGGCCTGGCGCCCGGCCAGAAGATCGCCGACGCGCGCGTCGACCGGGTGTTCATCGGCTCATGCACCAACAGCCGGATCGAGGATTTGCGCGCCGCCGCCGGGATCGTCCGTGGACGGACGGTGGCTAGGGGCGTCGCCGCCATGGTCGTTCCCGGTTCCGGCCTGGTGCGCGAACAGGCCGAGTCCGAAGGGCTCGACGTCGTCTTCCGCGAGGCCGGCTTCGACTGGCGCGAGCCTGGCTGTTCGATGTGCCTGGGCATGAACCCCGACCGCCTGGCCCCCGGCGAGCGCTGCGCCTCGACCTCAAACCGCAACTTCGAGGGCCGTCAGGGCCGCGGCGGCCGCACCCACCTGATGAGTCCGATCATGGCCGCCGCCGCCGCCCTTGCCGGCCACATCGTGGATGTGAGGGAGTATCTTGAGCCTAGAACAACACCCGGGGGTTCATGATCCGTTTGGGATCGAGGGCGGCGCGGATGGCGCGTTGCGCCGCCACCTCCGCCGGCGCCTTGTAGCGCAGAGCCTCGGCGGTCTTCATGGTTCCAAGGCCATGCTCGGCGCTGATCGATCCGCCCATGGCCGCGACAATGTCGTGGACGATCCGCGCGCCTTCATCGCGCGCCGCCGTGTGGACGCCCTGGTCGGCGCCTTTGGCGCTGAGCACGTCATAGTGGATGTTGCCGTCGCCGACGTGGCCGAAGGCGTCGATGCGCACGCCAGGGAAGCGGGCCTCAAGCGCGGCTGACGCCACGGCGATGAAATCGGCCACGCGGGAGACCGGCACGGCGACGTCGTGCTTCCAGGCGGCGCCTTCGGCCTTCTGGGCGGCGGACTGGTTCTCGCGCAAAA
>DATCEL010000313.1:0-5427 GCA_036510115.1 Caulobacteraceae bacterium | reverse complement strand
GCTGGGCGCAATTCACAATCCAGTGCCAGTGCGAAGAGAGACGAAGCGAGGTTCATTGAACACGCATTTCTCAGATTGACGAATGACCTGTCTGGGCAGGTTAGTCCTTCAAAGGTCGAAACAATTTTCGGATTGCACCTGCGTCCGCGGGTGAACTTCCTAACGCATACACCTCCGAACACTTATGTGTTCGAACCCAATCGCCAACACAGATTTCGAATCGCGCTCGGTGAGATTGACGCAACCGCGTCCGAGTTTGAATTTTCCTGGGGTTCGATCAAATTCCCGGATCGCTACGAGTACGCACCGACACCGCTTGATCTCTGCATTCCTCTCGCAAACATCGTCACCCCGTTGATCAACCAGGGTTGGGGACCCGCACCCAATTTCCCTGCGACACTGGCGCTGCCGAGACCTCCCGGGACAACGCCGCGCCGATGGTCCCAGGATTTTGTGAACTCTCAGGGGACAAGTTTGGCACTAGAATATTCCCTGCCAGACCGGTGCGTTACTAGATTATCCTTCAGTTCTCGGACGCATTCTGACTTGCGGTGACCGCTCTCCCAGCGCAATCTTCCTGATTTCATCGACAACGTCGATAGATGATTAGCGAATTGGCCGCCAAGGCCGCGCATATATAAGTCAAAACTATGGGGTGGAGAAGTATTCGCTACAGGCGAGCGCATTTCCCGCCAGGGGCCGGAGCGCCCGCTAGCTTCGCCGTTCGAGAACCCGAAAGTCGAATGGGAACTCATCGCCCTCGCCGGCCGGATGGCTCTCGCGGCGGGTTTCGATCCAGCCGCTCTCGTCGAAGGCCGGGAAGACGACATCGCCCTCGGGCGCCGCGGCGACTTCGGTCAGATAGATGCGCCGCGCGCGCGGCAAGGCGAGTTCGAACAGCGCCGCGCCGCCGATGACACAGACTTCCTCGACCCCGTCTTCTTCGGCCTGCTCGCGACCGATCTGAACGGCTTCGGAGAATTCCTCGCAGACGAGAGCGCCGCGCGGGGCGAACGAGCCATCGCGCGAGAGCACGATATTGACCCGCCCGGGCAGCGGTCGATTGGGCAGGCTATCCCAGGTCTTGCGGCCCATGATGATTGGCTTGCCCATGGTCAGGGCGCGGAACAGAGCCATGTCGGACTTCAGCCGCCAGGGGAGGGCGCCGTTCCGCCCGATGACGCCGTTGGCGGCTCGCGCCACAGGCCCGAGGGTTAGGCGCGCCCTCAAATCGCGATCGGCGCCTTGATGGCCGGATGGGCGCGGTAGCCTTCCAGCGAGACGTCGGCCGCCTCGAGATCGAACAGACCGGCCGAGGGCGCCAGGCGCAAGGTGGGGAAGGGCAAGGGCGCGCGGGTCAACTGCAAGCGCGCCTGATCGAGATGGTTCAGGTAGAGATGCGCGTCGCCCAGGGTGATGACCAGGTCACCGACCGCCAAGCCGGTTTCCTTGGCCATCAGGTGGGTGAGAAGGGCGTAGCTGGCGATATTGAACGGCACTCCCAGGAAGACGTCGGCCGAGCGCTGATAGAGCTGGCAGGACAGGCGACCGTCGGCCACATAAAACTGGAACAGGCAGTGACACGGCGGCAGAGCCATGGCCTCGACATCGGCCGGGTTCCAGGCCGAGACGATGTGTCGGCGGCTTTCGGGATTCCGCTTAAGACTCTTCAGAACGCCGGCGATCTGGTCGATCACGCGGCCGTCGGGCGCGGCCCAGGATCGCCATTGCTTGCCGTAAACCGGACCCAGCTCGCCGGCCTCGTCGGCCCACTCGTCCCAGATGGTGCAACCGCGCTCCTTGAGCCAGCGGATATTGGTCTCGCCGCGAAGGAACCAGGCCAGCTCAAGGACGATCGATTTGAAGTGGACCTTCTTGGTCGTCAGCAGCGGGAAGCCTTGCGATAAATCAAACCGCATCTGCCGTCCGAAGACGCTGAGCGTTCCCGTGCCGGTGCGGTCGCCGCGCCGGGCGCCGCTGTCCGCGATCTCCGCCAGAAGGTCGAGGTATTGCTGTTCGGGCATGTCGACCGGGAGGATGACGGGCTGGGCAGTCATAGCCGCTCGACGATAGCCCGAATCGCTCTGCCGAGTCGCGCCTTGACGGGCCCATCAAAAGTCTATCGAAAAGCGGGCCGTTCCGGAGAAGCCCCCATGCGCGTCTACTATGATCGCGACGCCGATCTCGCCCGTTTGCTGGATAAGAAAATCGCCATCGTCGGCTATGGCTCGCAAGGCCACGCCCACGCGCTCAATCTGCGCGATTCCGGGGTGAAGGCCGTGGCCGTGGCGCTGCGGGCGGGCTCCGCCTCGGCGGCCAAGGCGAAGGCCGAGGGCCTGGAGGTCAAGACCGTGGCCGAGGCTTCAGCCTGGGCCGACCTGATCATGGTCCTGGCCCCGGACGAACTTCAGCGCGGGATCTATGAGAGCGAGATCGCTCCGCATATCCGCGACGGCGCGGCCCTGCTCTTCGCCCATGGACTGAATGTTCACTTCGGGCTGATCGAGGCGGGGTCAACGATCGACGTGCTGATGGTCGCGCCCAAGGGTCCGGGGCACACGGTGCGCGGCGAGTATCTCAAGGGCGGCGGCGTGCCCTGTCTCATCGCCGTGGCCCAGGACGCGACCGGCAATGCGCTTGATCTCGGGCTCGCCTACGCCTCGGCCATCGGCGGCGGCCGTTCAGGCGTCATCGAGACCACCTTCCGCGAGGAGTGCGAGACCGATCTTTTCGGCGAGCAGGCGGTTCTCTGCGGCGGTCTGGTCGAATTGATCCGAGCGGGCTTCGAGACCTTGGTGGAGGCCGGCTATGCGCCCGAGATGGCCTATTTCGAGTGCCTGCATGAGGTGAAGCTGATCGTCGATCTGATCTATGAGGGCGGCATCGCCAACATGAATTATTCGATCAGCAACACCGCCGAATACGGCGAATATGTCAGTGGCCCGCGCGTGGTCACGCCGGCGACCAAGGCTGAGATGAAGCGTATCCTGGACGACATCCAATCGGGCCGCTTCGTGCGCGACTTCATGGCCGAGAACCAGACCGGCATGGCCTCATTCAAGGCCTCTCGCCGGCGTGGCGCGGAACATCCGATCGAGGAAGTCGGCGCCCGGCTGCGTGAGATGATGCCGTGGATCGCCAAGAACAAGCTGGTCGATCAGGCGCGGAACTAGAGCCAGGCGAGGGCGGCCTCGCCTCGCAGGATCGCTTCGGCCTCGTCGGTGTGCTTGGGGCCGGCGCGCGGATGCAGCACGAGCGGCGGCAGGAGCCGGAGCGGCGCGCGCCCAGCGCGAAGCGCCCGGACCAGCACGCGGCTGGCGGGCGCGTCGGCGAACGGATGGATCGGACGCACCTGGAATGACCCGGTCCGGGCCCCGAGCAGCGTCAACAGATCGGCCAGCCGATCGGCGCGGTGAATGAGGGTGACCGAGCCACCCTCGCGCACCGCCTTGGTCAGAAAGTCCGTCCAGGCGGCCAGGCCGCCCTCGGCGATCCACGCGCCGCGCTTGGCCGGCGCGGGACCCCGCAGCGACCGCTCGTCGTCGAAGAACGGCGGATTGGCGAGCGCCGCGTCGAACACCGGCGGGGAGGGGGCGGCGTCCGTCTCGACATCCCCGCCCTGGGCGATCACGCGATCCTGAAGATGATTGAGGGCAATGTTCGCCTGGGCCAGTTCGAGCGCCGCCGCGTCGCGCTCGATCCCCACGAAGAATGCGCCGGGCCTGCGCGCGGCGGCCGCGATCAGCACCGCCCCCGCCCCGCATCCGGCATCGAGCACCCTGTCGCCTTCGCCCGCGTCGCAGGCGGCGGCCAGCAAAGCCGCGTCCATGCCCGCGCGGTAGCCGTCAGGGCTCTGGCGCAGCCAGACGCGCCCGTTCAACAGACCGTCCGCTCGGCTCTCCGCCATGTTTCCGCCCCCTTTCTCCCTGGCCTGGGTTGACCATGTCCCATCGCGCCAGCATTGTCGCCGGGCAAGGGCGGGCGGCGCGTGCAAGCCGGGCATCAAGGAGCTCCAGCGTTGGAAGCAGCCAGAGCCGTGATCGACCGTCCGGCCGGCGCCCTCGATGCGCTGATCGCGCGCGCCGCGCCGGAAATGGCGCGCGTGGACATGCTGATCCTCGCCCGCATGCAGAGCCCGGTCAGCGTTATTCCAGCGCTCGCCGATCATTTGATTAATGCCGGCGGCAAGCGGCTGCGGCCCTTGTTGACGGTCGCCGCTTCTCGCCTGTCGGGCGGTCGCGGCGAGGCGGCGCTGAAGCTCGCGGCCGCGGTCGAGTTCATCCATACCGCCACCCTGTTGCATGACGATGTGGTCGACGCCTCGCAGCTTCGCCGGGGCCAGACCGCCGCCCATCTGATCTGGGGCGCGCCGCCGGCGGTTCTGGTCGGCGATTTCCTGTTCGCCCGGGCTTTCGAGCTGATGGTCGAAACCGGCGTGATGCGCGCGCTCGAGATTCTGGCCAGGGCCTCGCGGGTCATCGCTGAGGGCGAGGTGCTGCAGATGAGCCGCGCCCACGATCTCGATCTCGACCAGGCCACCTACCTCGAGATCATCACCGCCAAGACCGCCGCCCTGTTCGCCGCCGCCGCCGAAGCTGGCGCCGTTTCAGCGGGGGTGAGCGAGCCCGCGGCTCGATCGCTCCATGACTATGGCCTCAATCTCGGTTTGGCCTTCCAGCTTGCCGACGACGCGCTCGACTACGGCGGGGTCACCGAGACCCTCGGCAAGAACGCTGGCGACGATTTCCGCGAAGGCAAGGCGACGCTGCCGCTGATCCTCGCCATGGCCAAAATCCCCGAGCGCGAGCGGGCGTTCTTCGAGCGCGCGGTGGTGCGGCGCGAGCAGACCGAGGATGACTTCCGCCGCGCGCGCGATCTCATCGTCGGCGCCGGGGCGCTCGAGGCGACCCTGGCCCTGGCCGCCGACTATGCGCAACGCGCCAAGCGGGCGCTGGCCGCGTTTCCGCCAAGCGACTGGCGCGACGGCCTCTATTCCCTCGCCGATTTCGCGGTCAGCCGCCGGGCCTGATCATCCTGGCCCGATCATCTTGTCGGGCCGCACCCATTCGTCGAACTCTTCCCCGGTGACATAGCCGCCACCCACCGCCTCTTCGCGCAGAGTGGTTCCGTTCTGGTGGGCCGCCTTAGCGATCTTGGCGGCGGCGTCATAGCCGATGTGCGGCGCCAGCGCCGTGACCAGCATCAGTGAACGCCCAAGCGCCGCCTTGATATTCTCCAGGCGGGGTTCGATGCCGACGACGCAGTGTTCGGTGAAGCTTTCCGCCGCGTCGGTTAGAAGCCGCGCGCTCTGCAAAAAATTATAGGCCATCACCGGGTTGAACACGTTGAGTTCGAACTGGCCCGAGGCGCCGGCGAAGGTGATCGAGGTCTGGTTGCCGAACACCTGGGTGCAGACCATGGTCAGCG
>DATCEL010000312.1:0-4580 GCA_036510115.1 Caulobacteraceae bacterium | reverse complement strand
CCGATCCGGCGGCCTATCTCTTCCAGGTCCGCGATCCGGACGAGGCGGTGAAGGCCGTGGCCGAGAGCGCCATGCGCGAGGTGGTCGGGCGCAACGACCTGACCTCGATCCTGACCAATGGCCGCGGCGCCGTGCAGGCGCAGACCATCGGTCTCATGCAGCGCATCCTCGACCGCTACCATGCCGGGGTCATCATCGACGCGGTGCAGATCCAGAACGCCAATCCGCCGGCCGAGGTGGTGCCCGCCTATCAGGATATCGCCCGCGCCGGTCAGGACGCCCAGTCCTCGATCAACACCGCCAACACCTACTTCAACAAGAACGTCAACGAGGCGGTCGGCTCGGCGGCCAAGATCACCCAAGCGGCTGAGGGCTATCGTGAACAGGTGGTCCACGAGGCCAATGGCGAAGCCTCCCGGTTCAATCAGATTTACGCTCAATACCGCCGCGCGCCGGCGGTGATGCGCCAGCGGCTATACATCGAGACCATGCAGGATGTGCTCTCCCGCGCCCACACCGTGGTGATCGGGGCCAAGGGGGCGACCGCGCCGATCATCCTGCCCGCCCAGGCCTTCCAAAATCCGACGGCGGGCGCCGCCCCCGCCCCGCCCGCTCCGGCCCAGCCGGCGCCGCCGCAAGCCCAGGCGCCCGGCCTATGAAACGGCCCTGGCTCATCGCCCTGATCGCGGTCTTCGCCCTCGCCGTGGTCCTGGCCAACACCTTCTTCATCGTCGACCAGCGCGAACAGGTGGTGGTGGTCAATCTCGGCGAGCCGGTCCGGGTGATCAATCCGCCGGGCGCTTACGACCCAGGGCTGAAGGTCAAGATCCCGTTCGTGGAGTCGGTGGTCACCCTCGACAAACGCAACCAAGCCATCGAAGCCAGCCAGGAGGAGGTGATCTCCGCCGACCAGCAGCGGCTGGTGGTCGACGCCTTCGTCCGTTACCGGATCGCCGCGCCGCTCGAGTTCTACCGAACCCTCCGTGACGAGACGATCGCCAAGGATCGGCTCGAACCCCTGATCAATTCCTCTCTGCGTCAGGTTCTGGGCGCGGCCAGCGCCAGCGACATCATCTCCCGTCAGCGGCCGCAACTGATGGCCAAGACGCTCGTCGACGTCCGCGCCCGCGCCGCCGCCGCCCATCTCGGCATCGACGTCATCGACCTGCGCATCAAGCGCGCCGACCTGCCGGCGGCCAACGCCCAGGCGGTCTATCAGCGGATGCGCTCAAACCTGCAGCAGAAGGCCGCCCAGATCCGCGCGCAAGGCGAGGCCAGCGCCCGCGGGATCATGGCCGACGCCGACAAACAGGTGACCATCACCCTGGCCAAGGCCAATGAGCAGGCTTTCGCTCTTCGCGGATCGGGCGACGCCCAGGCCGCCTCGCTCTACGCTTCCAGCTACGGCAAGGATCCGAGCTTCGCCGCCTTCTATCGCTCCATGCGCGCCTACGAAACCGCCCTGGCGCAGGGCTCGACCACCCTCGTGCTGTCACCGGACAGCGATTTCTTCAAATATTTCAAATACGGTCCGAAGGGGAAGTAGGGGGCGTCCGTCGGACAACCTCTCCCTCGAGGGAGAGGTCGAGACGCGTCGCAAGGCGCGTCCGGGTGAGGGGTTCCGAAATCCGAGATTTGTTTTTGACTATCAAGCTGTCGGACGCTGACCGCGATTTCATCGGTATTGCGGCCAAATCGTTTGAACGGCGCCATTTCCGGAGGCGCCTTACCCCCTCACCCGGAGCGGCTGACGCCGCTCTCGACCTCTCCCCATGGGAGAGGTGGGGCCTCACGGCGCGGCGGGGGCCTTGATCACCGCTTTCCAGGCTCGGTCGGGGACGAAGTAGCGTTTGGCGGCGGCCTGGATTTCGGGCGCGGTCACCTTGGCGTAGTCGGACAGCATGGTGCGGATGATCGCCAGGCGTCTTGGATCGCCCACCGATCCCTCCAGCCGCAGCAGCCAATATTCGTTGGTCAGCATCGACTTCTTCAAGGTGGCCACGCGCGGATTGCGCGCCCGTTCGAGTTCATCGGGTGAAATCGCTCGATCCCGCAGGACGGCGGTGATCGAGGCGACGTCGGCGAAGAAGCCGGGGATCTTCTGGGGCGGCATCTCCACCGCCGCATAGGCGATGCCGTAGTTCGGAAAGGTCTCGGAAAGCGCCACCTGGACCTGCGGACTGTAGGTCGCGCCCTCGGCCATGCGCACCCGGTCGATCACCCGGCCCTCAAGCACCTCGCCGGCGAGCATGTCGGCGCGGGAGGCCCGGCTGTCCTGATAGAAGTCGGTGACCGGCCACGCGATGATGGCCATGGCCTGATCCGGCCGACCGCCGTCGGTGAGCATCACCGGCGCGGGTGTCGCCGCCGGGAACTGGACGACGTCGCCGCCGGCCGGAGCGGCCTCACTGATCGGCCTGGATGGCAAAGCGCCAAAGGTCGCGGCGACCTGGGCGATGGCGTCATCGACGTTGACGTCGCCGACGATGGTGATCTCGATCGGCGCCTTGGAGAAGGGTTCCGCGATCAGAGCCTTCAAGTCGCCCGGCTGGGCGGCCTCGAGCTCCGCGGCGGTGGGAATGGCCCACCGAGGATCGCCATTGTGCAACAGCCGTTCGACGTCACGTTGCACAACCCCCTCGGGCGTGGCCGCCAATTGCGGCAGAACGCTCAGATAGTTTCGCTTGAGCCGCTCGAACGCTTCGGGCCGATAGCCCGGGTCAGACACATAGGCGGCCAGCACCTGCAGCTGCGTGGCCAGGTCCTGCGGTCGGGTGGCGCCCTGCAGTTGAAAGGCGTTGTCGGTGATCGCCAGTTGGGCGCCGTAGATGTGGCCGGCGAGGGCGCGTTGGCTGTCTTGCTGGCTCATGCGCCCAAAGCCACCGTCGACCAGGGCCGGCGCGGCCCAGGTGGCGACGGCGTGGTCGCGGGGCAGGTCTTCGCGGCCGTGGCCGAGACCCACCGAGACCAGGACCTGATCCTTGCGGAACGGCGTCGGCTTGACCGTCAGGGCGACGCCGTTGTCGAAGCGGACGACGGTGACGCCGAGGTCGGCGATCTCGTGTCGTGACTTGATCCTGCCCGGCGCGCCGAACTGGGTATAGGGCCAGACGATCGCCTTTTCGGCCACCGGGGCGGTCACCGGCTGGGCGGCGGAGGCGACGAAGGCGGCGGCCACGGCCTGCTCGCCGCCGGCCACCGGCGTCGGACTCTCCAGCTCCACGAGCGGGCCGGCGCCGGCGAAAATCGTCCGCGCGGCGGCGTCCACCTCGGCGGGGGAGATATCCTTCACCGCGTCGTCGAACACGGCCAGATCCTCGGCCGGGCTGGTGAACACCAGATCGTCATTCACCGATTCGACCAGGCCGTTGGCGAGTTCGGGCGTCGGGCGCGTATCCGCGCCGGCGGCGGCATTGACCAGGGCGGCGCGCGACTGGGCGACTTCCTGACCGATCTCGGCCTCGGAGACGCCGAAGGTCGTCAGCCGACGGACTTCCTGCTCGATCGCCGACAGAGTGGGCCGCCATCCGTCCGGAGAGGTCGCGGCTTCGACAACGGCGATCTTGTCGGAATGCAACAGATTCTCGAACGCGCTCTCGGCGGAAATAAACGGCGGGTGGGGGTCGGCCGCCATCCGCCCCAGGCGCCGGTTGAGCACGGCCAGGGCCAGGGCTTCGACCGTCTCGCGCCGGCGCTTGGCACGGGTGTCGGGCGCATTGTCGTAGGGCCGCGTCCAGGCGATGTAAGCCAGGGTCTGGGCGCCGGGCAGATTGACGAGGCTGACCGTCAAGCCGCGCTTCTCGACCTGGCCGAGATCGGGCTCCGCCGTCTCCGCTCCCACGGGCGTCCAGTTCGAGAACCGGGCCTTGATCTTCGCTTCGACAGCGGCGGGATCGAAGTCTCCGACCACGATCAAGGTGGCGCGGTCCGGCCGATAGTTAGCCTCGTAGAATTGGCGGATGAGGCTCGCCGGGGCGTTCTTGATGACCTCGACCTTGCCGATGGGAAAGCGCTCGGTGATCCGTTGCCCGTGAGCCAGGAGGCCGATCTGCGCCACTTCGGCGCGATAGGCGGGCGTATCGCGCAGGCGTTCTTCGGAAAGCACCACGCCGCGCTCGCTGGTCAGCGCCTTGGGATCGATGAGCAGTTCGCTGGCCGTCTCGCGCATCAACATCAGGCCGGTGTCGACCAGCCCGCTGTCGCTCTTGGGCAGATCGAGCTGATAGACCGTCTGCGTCCATTCGGTCTCGGCGTTGGTGTCGGGACCGAAAGCGAGACCGTCACGCTCGAGGATCTTGATCATCTCGCCGCGCGGCACATGCTTCGAGCCTTCGAAAGCCATATGTTCGAGTACGTGGGCGAGACCTCTCTGCTCGTCATTCTCCTCCAGCGAGCCGGACCCGATGCGCAGGCGGATCGAAGTCTGGCCGGCCGGCGTGGCGTTGCGCATCACCGCATAGCGCATGCCGTTGGCCAGCACGCCGAAGCGCGCCGCGGGGTCGGCTGTCACGTCGCTGCCCGTCTGCGCCCAGGGTAGATCGTTGGGCTTCGGTTGGGCGGACGCAATCCCAGGGGCGGTG
>DATCEL010000311.1:0-2089 GCA_036510115.1 Caulobacteraceae bacterium | reverse complement strand
GCGAACTGATTCCCGAACCCAGCTTTTGCGACCACAGAACCTTGCCAGTTCGGGCGCCGGCCGCGCGGAACCAGCCATCGACCGTCCCGTAGAAGACGAGATCGGAGGCCGTGGCGAGGGCGCCGCTGAAAACCATGAACTGTTCTGGGATCGACCACACCTTGCGGCCCTTCACCGGATCCCAGGCGATGAACGCGCCCCAATTGCCGCCCGGCCCGGCGTGACGCTGCATGTCCATGCCGTCATAGGGCGTGCCTGGAATATAGGATTGGGGATGATCGGTGAGGTCCATGCAGACGTTCATCACCGGCGTGTAGAGAAAGCCGGTGCGCGGCGAGAACGCGGACGGCTGCCAGTCTTTGACGCCGATATCGGTCGGGCAGGCGTTCTTGAGCATGATGCCGGGCTTGGGCTGCATGGCCGGATTGACGATGGGCTGGCCGGTGGTCATGTCGATCCCGGTGGCCCAGTTGAGATTGCCGAACGGGGCGGCGACCAGAACCTGGCCGGTCTGGCGATCGATGGTGTAGGCGAAACCGTTTCGGTTGAACTGCACCAGCGCCTTGCGCGTCTGGCCATGCCAGGGGATGGCGATCAGGACGTTTTCATTGACCCCGTCGTAGTCCCACTGGTCGTGAGGGGTGAACTGGAAGGCCCATTTGGCCATCCCGCTGGTCGCGTCGCGGGCGAATATCGCCGCGCTCCACAGATTCAATCCCGGCCGCTGCGCCGGCACGCGCGGGCTTGGATTGGAAGTGCCGTAATAGATGAGGTTCAGGTCGGGATCGTAGGAAACCCAACCCCAGGAGGCCGCGCCGGCGGTCTTCCACATCCCGACCGGCCATGTGCGGACCCCGAGATCCTTGCCCTTCATCCACGAATAATAGGGTTTGAAATCGCTCCCGAGCTTCACCTGATCGTCCGGGCCGGCGGAATAGGCGCGCCAAAGTTGCTTGCCCGTCTTGGGATCGAGAGCGGCCAGCCAGCCCCGGACACCCAGCTCTCCGCCGCTGTTGCCGACAAACACCTTGTCGCCGAACACCGCGGCCGACATGGTCATGGTCGCGCCGGTTTCGGGATTGTCGAGCTTGGTGCGCCAGGCCTCCTTGCCGGTCGCCAGATCGACGGCGACCGTGTGGTCGTCCAACAGATTGTAGATCAGTTTGCCGTCGGCGATCGCCCAGCCACGCAACACCGCGTCGCAGCACGCCTTGCCGACGGCGATCGGGGCCGGATTGGGCGCGAAGCTCCACTTGATCGGCGCCCCGGGCTTGGTCAGGTCGAGGGCGTAGGCGATGTCCGGATAGGGGGTGACCACATACATGGTGTCGCCCACCACCAGCGGCGCGCCCTCATGGCCGAACTGCGCGCCGTCGGAAAATGTCCAGGCCATCTTGAGCTGGGCGACGTTGTCCGTGGTGATCTGGGTCAGCGGGCTGTAGCGCGTATTGGCGTAATCCCGCGCCTGGCTGCGCCATTCGCCGGCCGGATCGTTGGGAGCGAAATTGGCCGTCGCCCCGGTCCACCCGGCCAGGTGCTCGACCGGAACGGCAAGCCCCTGTTTGGGGCCGGGCGCCTTCTGACAGCCCGCGACCGCCGCGCCCAACACCAGCAGGCTGCCCAAGATACGGCCCGCCCGGCCGCTAGTGAGTTGGACGCGCCTGCCTGGCATGCCGCCTCCCAGCCCTGCGATCCTCCCCTTTTCAAAGGCTATCGCCGCGGAGCGCCGGCTGTCAATTCCACCAGGCTTCGAAGCCGCGTCCCTGGCGCGGCCGATGTCCGCGCGTCGGCGGCGAAACCCGCACGATCCGGTTTGGCCTCGGAACCGCGCCGCGCGCCCCACGTTGTGCGCGCGGAGCCACGGGCTGGCCATGACTTCCCAAGGACCTCCTCGCCACCCACAAAGGAAAACTCATGGCGGCTAAGTAATTGTCGAGCGGTGGCAAGCGCGGCCGTCAATAAGATCGGCGAATCTGAGAGCGCTCCCCTAAATCAAGTGATGGTCCAAGGAGTGCGTGATGTTCGGTTCGAACGGAGTCAGGAGCACTACCACCCCGATGCTTCCCTCCTCAGCCGACTTCTGCCTCAT
>DATCEL010000310.1:0-3657 GCA_036510115.1 Caulobacteraceae bacterium | reverse complement strand
GGCGCACGCTCGGGGGCGAACCGGAGATACTTCGTGAGGGCCGCAATCCCGCTACGCCAGCTTCGCTTCGCCGTCGGTCCACTGGCGTTGGCGGCGGTCCTCGCGGCGCCCGCGGCTCCGACATTCGCGCAGGACCAGCCGAGCGTCTCCATCATTCGGGACACCGAAATCGAGGAGATCCTTCACGAGGACGCCGACCCCATTTTCGTCGCCGCCGGACTGGATCCTAAACACGTGCGCATCCACTTGGTAAGCGACAAGGAGCTTAACGCCTTCTCGGCTGGGGGACTGCAACTCTTCCTCAATTCCGGCCTGATCATCGAGACCAAAACCCCCAACCAACTGATCGGGGTCATCGCTCACGAGACCGGCCACATCGCCGGTGGCCACATCGCCCGCTCCGGAGCGGCCGGACACGCGGCGCTCGGCCCCATGCTCCTTGGCATTGGCCTGGGAGTGCTGGCCGCCGCCGCCGGCGCGCCCGGTGCGGGCGCCGCGCTCGTGTTCTCCTCGGGCTATTTCGCCGAGATTTCACTGCTCGGCTATTCGCGTGAACAGGAATTTCGCGCCGATCAAGCGGCGGTCACCTATCTGGAAAAGGCCGGCGAGTCGGGGCGCGGCTTGGTGGATTTCTTCAATAATTTCCGCTATCAGGAAGTGTTTGACGACGAGAAGAAATTTCCGTATTTCCGTGATCATCCGCTTACTGATGATCGTATCGAGGCGTTGGAGGGGCGGGTCAACCAGCAACCGCACGTCGGAGCGGTCGACAGCCCCGAAGCGATCGCCAAGCACGCGATCATGAAGGCGAAACTGGAGGGATTCTTGAGCGGCCCGGGCCAGACGCTCATGGAGTATCCCGACACCGATCAGTCCTTCCCCGCCCGCTATGCGCGCGCCATCGCCTATTACAAGGAAACCGAAACCGACAGGGCGATCAAAGCCATCGACAGCCTGATCGCCGAGCAGCCCAACGATCCTTATCTTTGGGAACTCAAGGGTCAGGTGTTGTTTGAGGCCGGGCGGCCCAAGGAGGCGGAGCCGGCCCACCGAAGATCGGTGGAGCTCAAGCCCGACGCGCCCCTATTGAGGATCAACCTGGGCCAGACCCTCATCGCCCTGGGCGATCCCGCCCGCCTGGACGCGGCAATCGGCGACATCAGGCATGCCCTGGGCGAAGAACCCGATAATCCGCTGGCCTGGCGCCTGTTGTCGGAGGCCTACGACAGCAAAGGTGACGGCGGCATGGCGCGTCTGGCGGCGGCCGAACAAAACTTTTACCTGGGCCAGTTGCTCGAAGCGCGCACCTTCGCCGTAAACGCCCGTGAACTGTTGAAGAAGGATAGCCCCGAATGGCGCCGCGCCAACGACATCATCCTGGCATCCAAGCCGACGCCGGACCAACTCAAGGCCATTGGGGGCGTCGGTTGAGAGCGACCGCGCTGCTGGGCCTTGCCGCGTTCGCTCTGGCCGCGGTGGGCGCTTGCGCTCGCGCCGGGGTCAGCGACAACGCCTTCGGCGAGCGTGTGCACACCTATCTGCTCGCTCACCCAGAAGTGATCCGGGAAGCCGAACAAAAACTGCAGGTGAAGATGGACGCTGACGAGGCCGCTGTTGAACAAAAGGCGCGGGCTGATCTACCGCTGCTGCGTACGCCGATTGAGCGCGATCCTCGAGATTTCGTGGCCAACCCCGGCGGCAAGGTCACGGTCACCGAATTCTACGATTATCGTTGCCCCCATTGCGCCAACGCCGCGCCCAAAGTTATCGCGATGATCGGCGCCGACCGCGATGTGCGTTTTGTGTTCAAGGAAATGCCGATCTTCGGACCCACCTCACAGCACGCGGCGCGCGCCGCCCTGGCGGTGAAGAAGGCCGGCGGCGACTATCTGGGCCTCTATAAGACGCTGATGGCCACCCACCCTCTCGACGTTGCCGCGATCGATCGCATCGCCCTCGCCCACGGCGCGCGCGCGGCCGATCTTAGCGCCAACCCGGCCGCCGACGGCCAAGTCGCCGACACCACCGCCCTCTTCACCGAGCTGGACCTCGGCGGCACGCCCGCCTTCATCGTCGGTGACCAGATCATCTATGGCGAAGACATGGACGCGGTGAACGCAGCCATAGCCAAGGCGCGGGCGAAGGGTGCGTAAGGGCAGCCTAGCTGTTGAGGGTGATTTTCCAGGTTTCCAGGGTGGTTCCCAATTGCTGATCCAGCAGGGTGAGGGCGTTCAGATAGGTGAT
Source organism: Caulobacteraceae bacterium (assembly GCA_036510115.1). Taxonomy (GTDB): domain Bacteria; phylum Pseudomonadota; class Alphaproteobacteria; order Caulobacterales; family Caulobacteraceae; genus Acaudatibacter. The sequence continues at coordinate 1,413 of DATCEL010000310.1, read as the reverse complement.
CTCGGCGGCCAGAGCCTGGGTGTCAGCGGTGCGCAGGCTGGTCTCGAAGCTCAGCACCTCGAAGTTGGACGCGCGGCCGGCGCCCAGCAACTGCCGTTCCAGATCGAGCGTTCGCGCCGCCAGATCACGCGCCCGGCGGGCCGCCTCCACTTGGCGCCAGGTGAGTTCGACGCCTTGGACAGCGTCCCGGACCTGGGCCTCGATCTCCTGTTTCAGATCCTCGAGCTGCACCTCCTGGGTGCGCACCGTGGTGGTCGCCGTCACCTCCTCCTGCGCCAGCGCGTAGTTGCCGATTGGAATGCTGAGTTGGAGACCGACGCTGGCGCTCGTCCCGGCCAAAGAGATCGGCAGACCCGTGGTTGGATCGATGGGCGTCAGACCCGTCCCAGTGAAACTCTGATGCTGCACGCTGCCGACCGCTGAAAGGGTCCACAGCCGGTCGTTCTTCGCCACGATCAGCGATTGGCGGGCCTGTTCCAAAGCCCGCCGCGCGGAGAGATAATCCGGTCGGTTGTCCAGCGCGACGCCGATAGCCCCATCGAGATCGATATTGACGTGTTTGACGTCGATGGCGTCGGCGGCGATCACATTGGTGTGCAGGTCCATGGCCAGCAGCCGCAACAGGGCGAGTTGGGCGCTGTTGCGCGCTTGCTCGGCCTCGAGCAAAGACACCTGCTGATTAGCGATATCAGCCTGGGTCTGCACGATCTCGGCCGCCGCCATCCGTCCGGCGTCGATCAGCGCTTGATTGGTCTGAAGTTGGGCTCGCGATCGATCCAGTGATTGGCCGGCGATCACCAGCTGCTGCTGCGCCGCCGCCAACGTTCGGTAGGCCTGGATGATGTTGGTGACGGTGTCGATGACCGTCGCCTTGAGCGTCAATTTGTTGATCCGTTCCTGCAGCTCGGCGATCTTGACCGGCGCGGTGTTCACCGCGATCCCGCCGCCTTTCAGCAGTGGCTGGGTGACGCTCAGGGTGGCGATATTGGTTCCGGCGTCGATGCCCCCCGTGCGGTCGTCCAGGCGAGTGAAGGAGAACTGGAACTCCGCGCCGGTCGGCGTGAGCCAGGCCACCGTTGGCGTGAGGCTGACGGTGGAGCCGCTCACGCCCGAGGCGCGGTTGGCCTCGACGTCAGCGGCCAGGATGGCGGTGGGCCGGAAGCGGGCCTTGGCGACGAACAGATCATACTTTTCGGCGACCCGAGTGATGTAGGCAGATTTAACCGTGCGATTATCACGCAGGCCGATGAAGACCGCGTCGGCAAGGCTGAGTGGCAGGCGCGGACCCTGGGCGGTGGGCGGGGGCGCGGGCGGCGAGGCTACAGGCGGGTGCGGCGGCGGCGTCTGCCCCTTCACAGCGGCCGGCGCCAGAGTCATCATCGCCATAACGGTCGCGACCGAGATTCGAGGGAG
>DATCEL010000309.1:0-10384 GCA_036510115.1 Caulobacteraceae bacterium | reverse complement strand
CTCCTGGATCGAGACCGTGTTGGGCTATGTCGGGGCGGCGGCGACCAAGTCGGTGCTCCTGGGAGTGATCATCCTGATCACGGCGCGCCTGTTCGTGCCCTACCGCATCGAACACCCGCTGATGATGGCGACCTTCCTGATCCTGACCGCCGTGACCTTCAGCCTGTTCGGCTTCATCATCGGCATCTGGGCCGAAGGCTGGGAGCGGCTGCAGATCGTTCCGACCCTGATCATCACCCCTCTGACGTTCCTGGGCGGAAGTTTCTATTCCATCGCCATGCTGCCGCCGCTGTGGCGCAAGGTCACCCTGTTCAACCCGGTGGTCTATCTGGTCAGCGGTTTCCGCTGGAGCTTCTATGGCGTGTCGGACGTCGGCGTGGGCCTCAGCCTTTCCATGACGGCGGGGTTCATGGCTCTGTGCCTGGTCGTCGTCTGGTGGGTGTTCAAGACCGGCTATAAGCTCAAGACCTGACGGAGGGTGGGATGTTTTCCAGGCGCGTCATCATCGCGGGAACGGGCGCGGTCATGGTCTGGCCGGCCCTGGCTCAGGCGAGCCTTCCGCGCGTGACCCTGACCACGGCTCTGGGCGCCGTCGAACTCGAACTGGCGAGCGACAAAGCGCCGATCAGCGCGGCCAATTTCCTCGCCTATGTCGACCAGAAGCGCCTCGATGGCGCGAGCTTCTATCGCGCCATGAAGCTGGGAAGCACACCGCTGAACGGCCTTATCCAGGGGGGCCCGCAAGGCGATCCGGCCAAGGTCCTGCCGCCCATCGCGCACGAACCGACCATCAAGACCGGCATCTTGCACAAGGACGGGGTGATTTCCCTGGCCCGCTATGCGCCCGGGACGGCCACCTGCGATTTCTTTATCTGCGTCGGCGATCAGCCGTCCCTTGACGCCGATCCCAGCCAGAGCGGCGACAATCAGGGTTTCGCCGCCTTCGGCCATGTCGTCGCGGGGATGGACGTGGTGCGGAAAATCCTGCTTTCGCCCACGTCACCGACCAAGGGCGAGGGGGTGATGAAGGGCGAGATGCTCGAGCCGCAGGTCGCCATCCTTTCGGCGCGACGGAGCGCCTAACGCCCCGTCCAATCTCATTCAACCGGCGGCTCCCAAAGTTCCACCGGATTGCCTTCGGGGTCGAAGATGCGAGCGAAGCGTCCGGCCTCGGGACTGTCCCACGCGGGGTCTGTCTTCACGTCTATCCCGGCCTGACGTAGCGCCGACAGAAGCGCGTCGAGCTCCGCGACCCGAAAGTTGATCATCCACTGCTTGTTGTCTGGCCAGTGATCGGTATCGCTGGCGAATGGCATGAACACCGTTGGCCCAGCCGCCTGGCGCCAAGGCTCATAGCCTTCCATGGTTACGCCAAAATGGGTTTTGTACCATTGAAGCAGCGCTTCAGGATCTTTGGCCCGAAAGAACACGCCACCAATACCGGTCACAGCCATGACGTTCTCCTGAAAAGTGTTCCAGCATTCTACCCGGGCCACGAGAGCCAAGGATTTTCGTTCGAATTCTGGGGCACGCCGTCAGTCGACTATCGCGCCGTAGATGATGCTCTTGAGCTGGCCGCGGAAGTTGAAGGCGCCCGACGGCATCAGCTGGGTCATGAAGACGACGGTCATGTCTTCCTTCGGATCGATCCAGAAGAGGGTCGAGGCCGCCCCGCCCCAATAGTAGTCGCCTTCGCCGACGCCGCCGTTCTTGACCCCGTCCATGGTGGTGGCGAAGCCGAGGCCGAAACCGACGCCCTCGTTGGCGGTCTCGGAGAAGCCGCCGATGGCCATCTGCGTGAGATCCTTGCCGTCCTTCAAATGGTTGCGGTGCATGAAGTCGATGGTTCGCGGCCCGAGCACACGCGCGCCGTCCAGCTCGCCGCCTCGGCGCAGCATCTCGCAGAAGCGCAGATAGTCCTCGGTGGTCCCGGTGAGGCCGCCCCCGCCGGAGAAGAAGCTGGGTTCGGCCAGATAGTCGCTCGACGCCGGGTCATCGACAAGCTCGAGCGTCTTGTCCGCCGCGCGTCGATAGTTGGCGCAGAACCGTTCGACCTTGTCGGCCGGCACGCTGAAGGCGGTGTCCTTCATGCCGAGGGGATCGAAGATCGTCTCCTGGAGGTATTTGTCGAACCGAACGCCGCTGATCTTCTCGACCAGAGCGCCACAGACATCGGTGGAGAGCGAATACATCCACCGCTCACCCGGCTGGTAGAGCAGCGGAACCTTGGCGAGCTTGTCCATGAACTGCATCAAGGTCTCGCCCTTGCCCCGGCGCACGCCGAGCTCGGCATAGACCTCGTCGACCGCCAGACCCGTATCCGGCGCGCCCAGGGCGACCAGCGCCGCGCCATAGGTCAGGCCGCCGGTGTGGCAGAGCATGTCGCGCATCGACAGGCGGCGAAGCGGGTCCTGGGTGACCATCTCCGCGCCCCGAGCCGACTTCCACACTCTCTGGCCCTTCCAGGCCGGAAAGAAGCGGCTGACCGGATCGTTGAGTTGGAAATACCCCCGCTCGTAGAGGCTCATCAGCGCCACCGACGTGATCGGCTTGGTCATCGAATAGATGCGGAAGATGGCGTCGTCGGTCATCGCCTTGCCGCGCGCCAGGTCCATGGAGCCAAGCGAGCGGAAGTAGGCCAGATGACCGTGACGGGCGACGGCGACCTGGCAACCGGCGATCTTGCCGGGCGCGATGTAATTTCGCTCCAGGTGCTCGGTGATCCGCTCCAGGCGGGCGGTGGACAGTCCGGTCTTCTTGGGGGCGAGTTCCATGGCTTGGCTCAAATCCTATTGGGTCGCGCCAGCCGGAGACGGCGGTCCGCCCGGCGTGGCGATATCCCAGACCGCTTGCCAGGCGCCGCCGGGACCCGGCTGCCAGACGGTGACGAATGCGCCCTTGATGGTCATCGGCGCCTTGGTGGCTGGATCGGTGTAGGTTTGGGTGAAGGCGCCGCGGCTCACCGCGAGGTCGCCGGAGGCGGCGACATCGACCTTGTCGCTGGAGAAGGTGAGCGCAAAGGCCTTGTCGTTCAGCAGTGGCTGCAGTCCGGCCTCGATCGCCGCCCTCCCGGTCATGGCCGGCGCGTCTGGCGGCATCACCACCGCCCCGGTGGAAAAGTGGGCGGCGACCTTGGCCGCGTCCCCGCTCTTCCAATCCGCATTCCATTTCACTTCGTCCGAGCGGATGGTGTCGACGACCCGCGCGGCGTTGACGTGGGGCTTCTGCACAGCGGGGGTGCATGCGGCGCAAAGCGACAGCGCTGTGAGGCAGGCCAGGAGAGTTTCAGCTTTCATCGTCGGCCTTGTCGGATTGGGCAGGGCGCGAACCTTCGACGCGCGGACAAGATGCGTCAAGTCGCGAGCGACGATGTACAAAAGCGCGGCAAGCAAAGCCGGCGAAGTTGCAATCCGGCGGTTCGCTCGTCCGGTGCGTTCGTTGGCCCGAAACGAGAGAATCGACAGGGCGGGAACTTTCGCGTATGCGCGCGTTTTTGAACGTCTATTGCGCGTGCGGTCAAACGGAGGCCGTTGAGAGGAATATTTTGCCGGCAATGCCGCCACCGCAGGGACTTTATGACCCCCGCCACGAGCATGACTCGTGCGGTGTCGGATTCGTGGCCAATATCAAGGGCAGAAAGTCGCACGAGGTCGTTTCCTCCGGTCTGGAAATCCTGGTCAATCTCGACCATCGGGGGGCCGTCGGCGCGGACCCACTGATGGGCGACGGCGCCGGCTGCCTGATCCAGATTCCCGATCTTCTTTTCCGCCAATGGGCGACGGAAAACCGGCTCGATTTGCCCTCGCCCGGCAACTACGCGGTGGCCATGTGCTTCCTGCCGCGCGACGAGGCGGCGCGCGAGCTCGCCATCGGTCAGTTCGAGCATTTCATCCGCGTCGAAAGCCAAAGGCTGATCGGTTGGCGCGACGTGCCGGTAAACACGGAAGGTCTTGGCGAAGCGGTCCTGTGCGAAGCGCCCGTCATCCGCCAGGCGATCGTCGCCAGAGGCGCCTCGACGCCGGACCAGGACGCCTTCGAGCGCAAGCTTCTGGTCATCCGAAAGCAGACCCAAAATCCGCTCGAACAGCTTGCCAAACGTTATGACACGCCCGCGCTCACCGGCTTCTACATGCCGTCGTTCTCCAGCCGGACGATCGTCTACAAAGGTTTGCTGCTGGCTCACCAAGTGGGCGGCTTCTACGAGGACCTGACCAATCCGCTGACCCAGTCGGCCCTGGCCCTGGTCCACCAGCGCTTTTCGACCAACACCTTCCCGTCCTGGCGGCTCGCCCATCCCTATCGATTCATCGCCCACAACGGCGAGATCAACACCGTGCGCGGCAACGCCAACTGGATGAACGCCCGGCGGCGCACGCTCGAATCCGATCTTCTCGGGCCGGACCTCGACAAGATGTGGCCGCTGCTGAAGCCCAACGATTCCGATACCGCCAAGCTCGACAACGCCCTCGAACTGCTCCTGGCCGGCGGCTACCCCATCGCCCACGCGATGATGATGCTGATCCCGGAAGCCTGGGCCGGCAACGCCTCGATGTCGCCCGAGCGTCGCGCCTTCTATGAATATCACGCGGCCCTGATGGAGCCGTGGGACGGGCCGGCGGCCATCGCCTTCACCGACGGGCGCCGCGTCGGCGCCACGCTCGACCGCAATGGCCTGCGGCCGGCGCGCTTCGTCATCACCGACCAGGACCACGTGATCATGGCTTCGGAGGTGGGCGTGCTGGCCGTCCCCGAGGAGCGCATCGTGCGCAAGTGGCGCTTGCAGCCAGGCAAGATGCTGCTCATCGACATGGAGCAAGGGCGGATCATCGAGGACGAGGAGATCAAGGATTCCCTCGCCCGCGCCAAGCCCTACGCCGAATGGCTGAGCAAGACCCAGTTCAAGCTCGAGGATCTGCCCGAACCGCCGCACTGGGAGCCGGCGCGCGCCAATGCCGACGCCGACCTCTTGGATCGCCAGCAGGCCTTCGGGTACACCCAGGAAGACCTCGCCTTCTTCCTCGAACCGATGAGCGAAAGCGGCGAAGATCCGGTCGGCTCGATGGGCACGGACACGCCGCTGGCGGTGCTGTCCGACCGGCCGCGCCTGCTCTACGACTATTTCAAACAGAACTTCGCCCAGGTCACCAACCCGCCGATCGACCCGATTCGCGAGGAGCTGGTCATGAGCCTGGTGTCGATGATCGGCCCAAGACCCAATCTGCTTGGCCGCCAGGCGGGCACGCACAAGCGGTTGGAAGTCACTCAGCCGGTGCTGACCAACGCCGATCTGGAAAAGATCCGCGCCATCGCCGAACTTCTCGACGGCGCCTTCCGCACGGTGACACTCGACATCACCTGGCCGGCGGAAGAGGGCGAGGCCGGACTACAACGCGCGCTAGAACGCCTCACCGCCGAAGCCACCGACAAGGTCCTGGCCGACTACAACATCCTCATCCTCTCCGACCGCGCGGTCTCCGCCGACCGGATTCCCATTCCCGCCGCCCTGGCCACCTCGGCGGTGCACCACCAGCTGATCCGCCAGGGCCTCCGGATGCAGACCGGCCTGGTCATCGAGACCGGCGAGGCGCGCGAGGTGCATCATTTCTGCGTCCTGGCCGGCTATGGGGCCGAAGGGATCAACCCCTACCTGGCCTTCGAATCGCTGGAGCGGCTGCATCACGGCGACCCGCCCGCCCAGGCCAAGGCGACGAAGAACTACGTCAAGGCCATCGGCAAGGGCATCCTCAAGGTGATGTCGAAGATGGGCATCTCCACCTATCAGTCCTATTGCGGGGCCCAGATCTTCGACGCCGTTGGCCTCTCGACCGAGTTCGTCGATCGCTATTTCACCGGTACGACAAGCTTTGTCGAAGGCGCCGGCCTGGCCGAGATCGCGCGCGAGACGCTGCGCCGTCACGGTGACGCGTTCGGCGACGCGCCGCTCTATCGCAACAGCCTGGACGTCGGCGGGATCTATGCTTTCCGCCTGCGCGGCGAGGCCCACGCCTGGACCCCGGAATCGGTGGCCAGCCTGCAACATGCGGTGCGCGGCGCCCTGCCGGAGGCCTACGCGGCTTTCTCACGCGCCATCGACGATGAGAACGCGCAGCGCCTCACCCTGCGCGGCCTGATGCGCCTGCATTGGGCCGATGAGCCGATCCCGCTCGCCGAGGTCGAGGCCGCCAGCGAGATCGTCAAGCGTTTCTCCACCGGGGCGATGAGCTTCGGCTCGATATCGCGCGAGGCCCACACCACCTTGGCCATCGCCATGAACCGCATCGGCGGGCGCTCCAACACCGGCGAGGGCGGCGAGGAATCCGATCGCTACACACCCCTTGCCAACGGCGATTCCATGCGCTCGGCGATCAAGCAGGTGGCCTCGGGCCGGTTCGGGGTGACCGCCGAATATCTGGTCAACGCCGACGACATCCAGATCAAGATGGCCCAGGGGGCCAAGCCCGGCGAAGGCGGCCAGCTGCCCGGCCACAAGGTCGACAAGGCGATCGCCGCCGTGCGCCACTCCACGCCTGGCGTCGGCCTGATCTCGCCGCCGCCCCACCACGACATCTATTCGATCGAGGACCTCAAGCAGCTCATCCACGATCTGAAGAACGTCAATCCGGCCGCGCGGATTTCGGTCAAGCTGGTCTCCGAGATCGGCGTGGGAACGGTCGCCGCCGGCGTCGCCAAGTGCCGCGCCGACCATCTGACCATCTCCGGCTATGAGGGCGGCACCGGGGCGAGCCCGCTGACTTCACTCACCCATGCCGGCTCGCCATGGGAGATCGGCCTGGCCGAGACCCAGCAGACCCTGCTGCTCAACGGTCTCAGAGACCGGATCGCCGTGCAGGCGGACGGCGGACTGCGCAATGGACGGGACGTGGCCATCGCCGCGCTCCTCGGCGCAGACGAGTTCGGCTTCGCCACCGCGCCGCTCATCGCCGCCGGCTGTGTGATGATGCGCAAGTGCCACCTCAACACCTGCCCGGTGGGCGTGGCCACGCAGGACCCGGTTCTGCGCGCCAGGTTCACCGGCCAGCCGGAGCATGTGGTCAACTACTTCTTCTTCGTCGCCGAGGAACTTCGCGCCATCATGGCCAGGCTCGGTTTCCGCACCGTGCGGGAGATGATCGGCCAGGTCGGCCGCCTCGACACGCGGGAGGCGGTTGAGCATTGGAAGGCGCGCCACGTCGATCTGACCCGCCTGTTCTACGCCGCTCCGCGCCCCGCGGGCGCCGACCTGTGGAATAGCGCCCGTCAGGACCACGGTCTCGACAAGGCTTTGGACCGCCAGATCATCGCCGCGGCCGGCGAGGTCCTGGACGGCGGCGCGCCCGCGCGCCTGGAACTTCCAATCCGCAATCTGCACCGCTCGGTGGGGGCGATGATCTCGGGCGAGGTCGCGCGTCGGCGCGGCCACGCCGGCCTGCCCGACGGCGCGATCACCGTTCTCTTCACTGGCACGGCGGGCCAAAGCTTCGGGGCGTTCCTGGCCAGGGGCGTCACCCTGGAGCTCACCGGCGACGCCAACGACTATGTCGGCAAGGGACTTTCCGGCGGCCGCGTCGTCGTCCGCTCACCGCCCGAGGCGCCGCGCGATCCCACGGCCAACATCATCGTCGGCAACACAGTCCTCTATGGCGCGATCGCCGGCGAAGCCTATTTCGAGGGCGTGGCCGGCGAGCGCTTCGCCGTGCGCAACTCCGGCGCGGTGGCCGTGGTGGAAGGGGTGGGCGACCACGGCTGCGAATACATGACCGGCGGGGTGGTGGTGGTGCTGGGCGAGACCGGGCGCAACTTCGCCGCCGGCATGTCCGGCGGGATCGCCTACGTCTGGGATCCGCGCGGCCAGTTCGCCGATCGGGTCAATCCGGCGATGGTCGAACTCTCGGGCCTTGAACCTGGCCGCGGAGATCAGGGCCTGCCCGTCGCCGAGGCGCCCAGCGTCTGGGACGCCGGCATGGGCGATGCCTTGAACCACGACGACGAGCGGCTGCGCATCCTCATCGCGCGGCACCAGCGCCACACTGGAAGCGCCCGGGCGGCGGCCCTGCTGGCCGATTGGCCGACCACGGTGAGCCAGTTCGTCAAGGTGACGCCCAAGGACTATCGGCGCGCCCTGCTGGAAATGAGCGCCGAGCGCGCGGCCAGCGCGCTTCAGGCGGCGGAATAGGCCCGTGGGCAAGATCACCGGCTTTCTGGAAATCGAGCGGCGCGACCGCGCTTACGAAGATCGCGCGGCGCGGCTGAAGACCTGGCGGGAATTCGTCCGACCGCTGCCGATCGCCGAGGTCGGGCGTCAGGCGGGGCGGTGCATGAGCTGTGGCATCCCGTTCTGTCATACCGGTTGCCCGGTCAACAACCTGATCCCCGACTGGAACGATCTCGTCTGGCGGGATGATTGGCGCGCCGCGCTCGAAGCGCTGCATTCGACCAACAACTTCCCCGAGTTCACCGGCCGGGTGTGTCCGGCGCCGTGCGAGGCGGCCTGCACCCTCAACATCGACGACAATCCGGTGAGCATCAAAACCATCGAGTGCCAGATCGTCGATCGCGGCTGGGATGAGGGGTGGATCGTCCCGCAACCCGCGACCCGGCAAAACGGACGGCGCGTCGCCGTGGTCGGATCGGGCCCGGCGGGCCTCGCCTGCGCCCAGCAGCTCGCCCGGGCGGGCCACGCGGTTACCGTGTTCGAGAAGAGCGACCGGATTGGCGGCCTGCTCCGCTACGGCATCCCCGACTTCAAGATGGAAAAGCGCCTGATCGACCGCCGCATGTCCCAGATGGAGGCCGAGGGTGTCGTCTTCCAGGCGGGCATTCATGTGGGTGCCGATCGCGCCTTCGCCGACCTGGCTGCGGACTTCGACGCCATCGCACTCACTGGCGGCGCGGAGTTGCCGCGCGATCTGCAGCTTCCCGAACACGGCCTGACCGGCATCCATTTCGCCATGGATTTCCTCACCCAGCAGAACAAGCGCGGCGCCGGCGACGACGAGGCCAGCGCCGCGCCGGGCGGGTCGATCACGGCGGCGGGCAAGCAAGTGGTGGTGATCGGCGGCGGCGACACCGGATCGGACTGTATTGGCACCTCGAACCGCCAAGGCGCGGCTTCGGTCACTCAGCTCGAGATTCTTCCCGAGCCGCCGGCGCGGGAGAACAAGGCCCTGACCTGGCCGAACTGGCCTCTGAAGCTACGCACCTCCTCGTCCCAGGAGGAGGGCTGCGAACGCGACTTCGCCGTCGCCACCCGCCGCGCCCTGGGCTCGAACGGGGCCATCGAGGCGCTGGAGTGCATCCGCCTGGAATGGACGACGGGCGCCGACGGGCGGCTGGCCATGACCGAGGTCGCGGGCTCTGAATTTACTCTGAAGGCGGACCTCGTCCTGTTGGCCATGGGATTTCTGGGACCCCGTCCTGACTGCGTGGTGGCCGACTGCGGCGTCGCGCTCGATGCACGCGGCAATGTCGCCGCCGAGGTCAGCGACTATCGGACCAGCGTCGCCAAGGTGTTCGCCGCCGGCGACATGCGTCGCGGCCAATCCCTGGTGGTGTGGGCCATCCGCGAGGGCCGCCAGTGCGCCAGGGCCATCGACGCGTTTCTGATGGGCGCGAGCGACCTTCCGAGATAGGCCTCGCCAAACCGCTCGCGCGGCGCATAAGACATCGCCATGACGGTCAGCGTCTTCGATCTCTTCAAGCCCGGCGTTGGCCCCTCCAGCTCGCACACCATGGGGCCGATGGTCGCCGCCGGTCGCTTAGTCCGTCGTCTGGCCGGGGGCGGCCTCATCAAGCAAACCGCGCGCGTGGAGACCGTGCTCTACGGCTCCCTGGCCCTGACCGGCCGCGGCCACGCCACCGATCGGGCGGTGATCCTCGGCCTCGCCGGCTTCGAACCGGCCAGCCTCGATCCCGACGAGGGCGAAGCGGCGCTCACCCGCATCCGCGCCGAGCAGGCTTTGCCGCTTGGCGGCGCCGCGCCCATCATCGCCTTCGACGAAGCCCGCGACATCCTCTGGGCCGTGGCCGAGCGCGCGCCGGAGCATCCCAATGCCCTGACCTTCCGCGCCTTCGACTCCGCGGGCGTCAAACTCGCCGAGCGCACCTATTTTTCCATCGGCGGCGGCTTCGTGCGCGACCAGGAGGAGCTGGCCCGCAACGCGCCGGACGAGACCGGCCCCCGGCCGCCCCACCCTTTCGGCTCCGGCGCGGAGCTTCTGGCCGAGGCCGAGTCCGCCGGACTTTCGATCGCCGAGCTGATGTTCGCCAATGAATGCGCGCTCAAGCCCGAAACCGAGGTCCTCGCCGGGCTCGACGCCATCCATGAGGCCATGGAGGCCTGCATCGAGCGCGGCATGATCCAGACGGGGATTCTGCCCGGCGGCCT